>JAGSGK010000146.1 GCA_023955215.1 Paracoccaceae bacterium | reverse complement strand
TTGGCCAGTGGAAACTGGCCATGCAAACCATGTCTGTTCTGGTGGTTGCTGCGCCATTTGCCTTTGCGCTTGGCCTGTTGATCGGCATCTGGGCGTGGAAATCTCCAATGGTTGATAAAGCGGTCAAACCCATCCTGAGTGTTTTGCAGACACTGCCGTTTTTCACGTACCTGTTGCCCGCCGTTATTTTCTTTAAAGTTGGCCCAACCGCAGGGGCCGTGGCAACCATCGTTTATGCGATGCCACCGATGATTTTGATGACCACGCTGGGCCTGAAAAAGGTGTCACCCGAGGTCGTCGAGGCAGGCAAAATGTCTGGCTGTTCAAGGTGGCAAATGCTGCGTCACGTATACATTCCTGCCGCGCGGACCGAGATTCTTGTGGGTGTGAACCAAGTTATCATGCTGTGTTTAGCGATGGTTGTTCTAACCGCGTTTATCGGCATGCCGGGTCTTGGCGCTAAACTTTTGGCAATGATGGGCAGCTTCAAACTCGGTCGTTCGCTTGAAATCGGTGTGACGATTGTTTTGCTGGCTGTGATGCTCGATCAGATGTCAAAGGCTTGGGTTGTAAAGCAGCCTGAACATTTTGATCGTGGTACTGCATGGTGGCGTCTGCATGTCTTTTTAATCATCGCGCTGGGCTGCTTTTTTGGCCTAACGGCTTTTGCGAAACTACCGCAACTTATCGAATATTTTAATCTTGGTATATTTCCTTCTGAGGAGCCAAGCGTGTTGAGATCAGTAACCCAACCTTTAGACCACATCTCCAACAAGCAGCATTTTTCGCAGGGTAAAATTCTGGATAAATGGATCAAAAATATATTGGCTATCGATGCGATCCAAGCGGTCACGGATTTCTTGCGTTGGTTCTTTATCGTTTGGGTTCTGATCCCGTTCCGCACCGCACTTTTGTGGGTTCCGACGCCTGCGTTCATCTTGGTCGTTACCGCGTTTTCATTCTGGCTTGGTGGTAAGCGTCCCGCGATTTACGCGGCTGCATTCTTTACAATCGTTGCGCTCACGGGTTGGTGGGATCGTTCGATCATCACGCTTTATGCCGTTCTATCTGCGGTGATTATTTCCATGTTCATCGGTATCCCGCTTGGGATCACAGCAGCGCGGTCTGAAAAATGGTCACGGCGCATACTTTTGGCCTGTGATACGGCGCAAACTTTCCCGTCATTCATCTATCTGATCCCCGCAATCATGTTGTTTGGCGTGAATGATTTGGCTGTCGTGTTCTCGATCGTGATCTTCACCACTGTGCCACTGACCCGCTACACCATCGAAGGTTTGCGCACTGTGCCGCTCGAAATGATTGAAGCTGCGGATATGTCGGGCGCAACGCGTCGGCAGAAATTGACCAGTGTGCAGCTGCCTTTGGCGTTACCAACGATGGCTGTTGGTTTTAACCAAGCGATCATTTTTGCCTTTTTCATGGTGATCATCGCGGCGTTTATTGGCACGCAGGATTTGGGCCAAGAATTGCAAAAAACTTTGGCGGGAACTGAGCTGGGTAAAAACTTTGTTCTGGGTATCAACGTGTCGCTGATGGCGCTGACCTTTGACATGACAATCATGGCTTGGGCAGAGCGGCGCAAACGTGCGTTAGGTCTGGGGTAGAGAGCGCAAACAAAGATGTTTAGGATGGATTGGTGCAGACTGCCGAACAATCCTAGAACCGCTTGGCCTTTTTGGCGAAAGACTTTTTGGTGCCCAGAAGAGGACGTCGAACTTTCTGTATTTATATTTAATTACAGATACTTATTTTTATTTTGAAATTACAAAGCGGTCCCGAAAGCGGTCCCGATTTATGCATCAGATCAGAGTGACGTTTTGTGGCTTGCACCCCAAAGCTGGACGCGTTGGCAGGTCTGCTTCCGGCCCATTGCGGCCATTGAAAGGGGCGGTCGACGCCGCAGCGCAGCTTCCCGAAAGCAGACCTTCACCCTCGCAGCGTTCGCCATAGGTTAAGTCCGTCTCGGGATTGGAGAAGTCCGACCCTCAATCCATTTGTGCATGTATGGATGCCCCCGTTGGTGCAAGAGATTTCTGAACGGTTTGAGTGTGTGATCGGATGCGGTCATGTATCAGGCCTCTTGTTGCAGCGGTTGATACAGCCGCGGGCCGGTATGGCGATGCGCGAACCAAAGGCAGATCAACAAATCGAGCTCGTAGGCTCCTGCACAAAGACTGCTTTATCTGGTCCGGATCTTTCCGATCATTTCCCATTACTGTTCATCGATCTCCTCACACACTCATGTCCCGGGGCGCGATACACGGCGCATTGCGCTCATGCCATCGTTGCCGCAGGGGTTCGGTAGTCCTCTTGTTTTGTCACCATGGCCCATAAGCCGCGGGCCATTCATTGCCCGGCAACACATGCTTGCATGTGTGAGAGGGGTATTCGCCAATGCAACAGCAACAAGCATACGTGGTTTGCGCTCCAGCATGGCTATCAGCCAACTGTTGTGCGGTGTTCAAAATCGCTCAACGGCCTGCAGAACAGCCATTGCGCCAGAGATCAGCAACCGGCGAATGTCGCGCTGACCCATCTTCGAGGTCTTTCCAAGCCGAGGTTTGCCGCCCGCCGACTACCTGCCCAGTGAGGACCAGACCCAAGATCCGCATATCCTACGCGCCATCGGTCGCGCCTGGAGCTGGCGGCGGCGCATGGAGGCCGGTGAGTTCGGGACGGTGCGCGATCTCGCAATCGCTGTGGGCCTCGCGGAGCGCCATGTTAGCAGGCAGTTGCGGCTGGCCTATCTGGCGCCGGAGGTGTTGAAGCGGCTCGTGTTTGGGCGAGAGGTTTCGGCTGTGACAGTGATGCAATTGTCGGAGTGCGCCGCTTTGCCGTGGGGGGATCAGGTGGGGGTGGTGTTTGAACACCAAAGCTAAAGTATTCTCTCCACTACTGAATTTAGTCGCAAACGCTCACAGCTTGTCGGCCAGCCACCACATAGGCGTTGGTTGAACTGTCTTGTGGATATGGATTTTCCACAAACGGGAGAGCAACCTTTCTTGTAAGTCTCCGCGCCCAGAATGAAATGGATTGGTGAGTGCAACGATGTCTGGTGCGGGATTTCTGAACTCGGCAGTCCAACTGGCCAAGTGAAACAAAATAGGCACAAACGCAATTCCCGCCTCAGAGAGAAAATAAAGCTTTTTTTGTTTATGATACTCAGATTTTTCGATATGCAAAAGGTTCAGCTGCACCATGTATTGCAGGCGTGATGCGAGCGACGCCGAGGAAATACCTTCACGATTATTTTTCAATATCTCGTTGAAGCCCCGCTGATCAAACAATGCGATGTCTCGGAGAATTATCGGAACCCACTTATCAACAAGTAGGTACCCGGCCAGCCCTATCGGGCACATCTCTTCTTCGACAATATTTGTGTCTAGCATATCAGCCCTCCAGACCACTTTAACATAAAGACTAGACCGCTCATCGGCGTGGGGTCAACCTAGGTATAAATCCGGCTGAGCCCGGACGGATTTACTACTCACATGGAGGTTTTCCAATGTCGACACCAAATTTCATTGCAATCACGGCCGCCACTTGCCCTGCAGCAAGCAAGTCAGCCGCCTTGCATGAGATGTCGCAGTTTGCTCAAGATTGTCGAGAGAACGGCGCTGTACGTGTAACATATGGTAGCGTTATTTCAGGCCGCTATCCTGGGGCTTTGGTATTCGTTCAGTTCTTCGATGACCTGCAAGGATTTGAGGGCGTTATGAACATGATCCCTCAATCCTCCGCATATTCGCGTATGGTCAACGATCATGCTGTAACGCCCTTTTCTCGAAATGTATTTCGGGGAAAACCGATCGAGTTTGAGCCAAAGCTTGAACCCACGCCAAAGTATCTGATGTTGACGAGAGCCCATAGGCGGTCCTTGGAAGAGTCCGCGATGTTGGATTCGCTTAACAAGACCGCGCCCGTGTTCAAATCATCAGGCGCACAAACAATGCGCATGGGACAAACATTCACCGGCTCGGATCTCGGAAGTTACATGCTGGGTGTAACTTATCCTGACATGTCGGCGATTGAGAGAACCTACGACGCCTTGGCGGTCAGTCCTGAATTTGGGCAGCTGATGAACGGTCTCGAAATCGACATGCGTTCAATCACGAAAATTGCTGGCATCCTGTAGGCACTCACGAAACTAACCGATTGGAGGACGAACATATGCAAGACTTTATGCTCTATCTAGCATTTTACGGGTTGATTGTCGTTATTGTAATCTTGGCGCAAGTCTTGGTAGCGGCCCAGCAGGTTGGGCTATCGACGCTTGCCGGCAATCGAGAAAATCTCGTTCTGACAGGCCTTGCTGGGCGAATGGAACGCGCCGCGAATAACTCGCTGCTTGCGCTCGCTTTGGTAGCACCTGCAGTTTTGATGACCCACCTGTCCGATGCCGCCGACAATTTGGCTGATCAACTGATGCTGACGTTTCTCTTCGCTCGAATTGCATATGTCGCACTCTACGCGCTCGGTATCGTTTGGTTCCGAACCGCTGCTTGGGTAACGGCCTTCGTATGCACCACTCTGCTCTATGTGGGCTTGGTTCTTTGACTTGTCAAAAAGTTGTGGCGCCTCACTCTCTTAATGAAATCCGATAATTAAACCAAAGGAAAGAATAATGCCGATAGAAGTGAAAAGTTTTGCGTCTCAAGCCGATGAAGCCAAGGACATGCCGAACGCTCGTATGGAAGCTGTTAACGTTCTTGGTCAGCGTGTGATGAAGCTCACACTCGCACCAGATTGGAAATGGTCGAAGGACATCAAGCCGATCGTGGGTACAGCCAGCTGCAAAGCAACGCATGTTGGGATCATTATCGAGGGTACAATTCATTGCGTATGCGACGACGGCTCCGAGGCAACTTACACCGCTGGTGATGCTTATGCGATCTCACCCAACCACGACGCTTGGTGTGTCGGCGGAAAGCAAGCGGTCGTTTTCGAGTTTGCTGGTATGTGGGGAGAGTAAAAGATGTCTCTTTACCAAAAAATTAAAGCCGCCCAAGACAACAAAGATTTAGATGGCTACTTGGATTGTTTGCATGAAGACTTCGTGTTTGTCCGCCATCAGTCAGGCACTGAAGTTATCAAATCAGATTGGACACCGACGCTGACAGCAATGATGCAAAGCGATGCCTTGGAGTTCAACAACCAACGATGCCTATATGAAAACAAAGACATCATGGTTGAGCACTCGTTCATGAAATTTCCTGACGGGAGTTCAGAGGCCGTGCTGGTAGTCAACCTCTTAAAAGATGGAAAAATAATCCGCGTCGAAACTGGCGCTACGCCGGTCAAATAAAAGCAAATTGCATGAAGAGGGTCCGAAATCACCATGACAGTGAAGGGCTTCGGCGCCTGGAAAACAAGCAGTTAACAACAGAAAGAAAGAAAAAATGATAGTAGCAATGGCGAAGTTTCCCTGCAAACCGGGCAATCGGAAAGAGCTTTTAGAAGTACTGGCTTCGGAGGAAGGGTTGACCAAAACGAGAGCATTCGAGGGCTGCTTGGAGATTGTAACTCTCCTTGACGAAGACCCTGACGTTCTTTGGCTTTATGAGCGTTGGGGTTCTATAGATAACCATAAGGCATACGTGGCTTGGCGCATGAAGACTGGTTTGGGAGATGTTTTGGCCCCAATCATGACTGGCCCCTTTGAAGTCCAGTACTTGACGCAATCCAAGGTTTGAGTGGTAAGTTTATTTACAGTTCAATTTAATATCAGCAACAAATCACAGCACTAGGCTCAGGACTCATAACCAGAATAAAACGGTTGCAGCAAGAGCGATGGCTGACAGGAATACCTTTGGACATCTATCGTAACGGGTTGCGACACGCCTCCAGTCCTTCAGTCGGCCAAACATGATGTCGATACGGTTGCGCCGCTTGTATTGACGCTTGTCATATTTTACGGGTTTTTCCCGCGACTTTCGCCCCGGGATACAGGGAGTGATACCCATATTTACAAGGTCCTCGCGGAACCAATCAGCGTCATGCCCGCGATCTCCAAGCAGCCAATCTGCTGCTGGAAGGCTGCTCACGAGAGCACGTGCGCCAGTATAGTCACTGACCTGCCCAGCAGTCATGAAGAGCCGAATGGGCCGCCCAATCGTATCAGTCACTGCATGCAGTTTCGTATTCATACCGCCCTTGGTGCGACCTATCAGGCGTCCACGCCCCACTTTTTGACCCACAAGCTGGATGCTGTGCGATGTACTTTGAGGTAGGTCCCGTCGCCTGGCCAGGTCTGAGCTTCCTGACTTTGCAAAGATGGGTACAATCCCATTGCTCCAGCAGGCGCTGCTCGCGCGATCTCGGGTGTCCGGCTGTGAATGTCTGCTTCCATCTAACTGAGTGTTTGATTTCGCAAGCGCAGCGAACTTCCGCTTTCCGCCCTTCATGTAGAAATGTGCATGGCGCAGCATTTGTCACTCCGCGGTTTTCTTGCGTTCACTGCGATTGGCGCCAATGTTCTCACCAGCTTAATTCCTCCTCCCGCAAAAAAAAATCAGTCGCCATACCCCCCGCCCGACATCTCGCTAGGAGACGCCGGACGGAGGGGATGTTTGGGGATCACAACGCTGACTCTGTGGGCACTCTCACCCCCTCCACGATCTCCCGCTTCTGCGCATCACTGATCCCCGCCGAGTACAGCCCATAGGTCAGCTTATTGGCCGACCTCGCAGAGTGGTGCCCGACGAGGGTTGCGGTGAAGTGCTCTAGGACCCCTGTGCGTTCACACTGAGTGATGAACCACTTGTGAGTGCTGTGGAAGACGGTCCCATGCAGCTCTGGGTGAAGTCTTCGCAACCTGGCATAGCGCTTCACAACCTTGTCCACTGTGAGATACGGGAACAGCCTACCAGACCTTGGAAGAGCGGTATATAACAGCCCCTCAAGTACCCCGTTTGAGCGAGAATAGCCTAAGTTTGTTTCTTGTTTTTTAGCTGGTTAACAGTCTTCGTTCACGAGGTTGAAGGCTTACTTGTTCCAATAGTTTTTCAACTTCTCAGATAGAGATTTTGTGCTGTCGGCTGCATTATTCCAGATGTTTTCCAGGTCAATCTCAGGCATCTCCATATCTTTTAGTTCGCCAAGTGATGGAGTGAGGCTTTTAGCCTGCTTCCACGCCATTTCAGGAGAGTTTTTTACAGCCTCAATGATTTCCTCCTTAGGGGGTACTTTTATTGCGCATACCTCAAGTTCGTCAACGTTAGTTGTTAAGGTTGGGTCAAAGGCTCTCTTCAACTCAGTCATATCCTTCATGGTTTCGCAGAGGTCATAGAGTTCAAGTGCGGTAACACCCGCAATTACCGCAGTACCAAGCCATGGTGTCTGACGTCAGCATGTCTGACGTCAGCACCCGCTGGACAGATTTGAGTATTTGAATAACGGAGGATTTCTGGTTCATCTTATCGATTAGGAGATCGAGATGATGAAGAAGCCCAAGACATCGAAGGATGCA
>JAGSGK010000099.1 GCA_023955215.1 Paracoccaceae bacterium | reverse complement strand
GTAACAGCCAACGCGCGCACCATAGCTGACGTGCCACATCGCTTGGAGAATGCACCGGACGTTTTGGAAGTGCGTGGCGAAGTTTATATGGCGCAATCAGATTTTGATGCGCTTAACGCCGCACAAATTGCAAAAGACGCCAAAGTATTTGCCAATCCGCGTAATGCGGCAGCTGGATCACTGCGCCAATTGGATAGTGAAATCACACGTAGCCGTCCCCTCAGATTTTTTGCTTATGCTTGGGGTGACTTGTCTGCACCGTTGGCAGACACTCAAAAGGGTGCAATCGAGCGATTGGCAAGCTTTGGCTTTTCGACGAATCCTTTGACTGCGCTATGTGACGGACCAACGGCAATGATTGGCCACTATCGTCAGATCGAACAGCAGCGTGCCTCATTAGGCTATGATATCGACGGTGTTGTTTATAAGGTCGATGATCTTGCCCTGCAGGGGCGTCTTGGTTTCCGATCAACCACTCCGCGTTGGGCTGTTGCTCATAAATTCCCTGCGGAACTGGCTTGGACCCGTCTTGATGGCATTGATATCCAGGTCGGTCGCACAGGCGCCTTAAGCCCTGTGGCGCGCTTGCAGCCAGTCAATGTAGGTGGTGTCGTGGTCTCAAACGCTACATTGCACAATGAAGACTATATTTCAGGGCACGGTGCCAAGGGTGAAGAGATTCGTGGCGGGCGTGATGTTCGCGTTGGTGATTGGGTCCAAATCTACCGCGCGGGTGATGTGATCCCGAAAATTGCGGACGTCGATCTGAGTAAACGCCCTGATGATGCGGTTGCATTCCAATTTCCGTCAGTTTGCCCAGAATGCGGCAGTTTGGCAGCACGTGAAGCAGGGGATGCTGTGCGCCGGTGTACGGGCGGCATGATCTGCCCTGCGCAAGCGATAGAAAACCTGAAACACTTCGTTAGCCGCGGCGCATTCGATATCGACGGGCTAGGTGCTAAACAGGTTGAGCAATTTCACAACGACGGTTGGGTTGCTGAACCTGCTGACATCTTCACACTAAGGGATCGTTTTGGTCAGGGATTGCAACAACTCAAGAACCGCGATGGTTGGGGTGATAAATCAGCGAACAAGTTGTTTGATGCCATCGATGATAAGCGTAAAATTGGTTTTGGTCGCGTTTTGTTTGCTCTTGGTATTCGCCACATTGGTGAAGCTGCTTCAAATCTTATTGCAGCCCACTATGGTACTTGGCATTCGTTAGAGACGGCGATGGATCAGGCGGCCATGTTCGAGGGTGAGGCATGGGATGAACTGATCGGCATTGATGGCGTTGGCAGTGTGATGGCGGGTTCACTGGTCCATGCGTTTGGTCAAAACTCAGAACGGGCTGCAATTGACCGCTTAGTGGCCCATTTGGAGATTGCTGAGGTCAAGCCCATTGATGCCTCTGACAGCCCAGTTGCGGGTAAAACCGTTGTGTTCACCGGAACATTGGAATTGATGAGCCGCGCAGAAGCGAAAGCCAAGGCCGAGAGCCTTGGAGCCAAGGTCTCTGGCTCCGTCAGCGCGAAGACAGATATTTTGGTGGCTGGCCCCGGTGCTGGTTCCAAAGCGAAAAAAGCCGCTGATTTGGGAATCAAGACTATGGACGAGGCGGGTTGGTTGGACCTGATCAAAGGGTTATGAGCGGTAGACCTGCCTCCCTATTCGCGTTGTTTGCGGGGCTTGAGACCTTAACGGGTGTTGGCCCGAAGACTGCGAAATTGTTTCCGCAAATGGGGATCGAGGCACCACGTGACCTTCTGTTTACATTGCCGCATACAGGCATTGATCGCCATCTGCGTGGGTCGATCCTAGACGCTATTCTGCCTGGGGTGGTGGCGGTGGCGGTTACCATTGGCGAACATAGCCCACCGCGCAATCGCGGTGGGGCGTACCGTATTCATGTTGAAGACAATCAAACCTCATTCCAATTGGTCTACTTTCATGCGCGTGGCGATTACCTTGCTAAATTAATGCCAACAGGATCGCGCCGTGTGATTTCAGGGCGGGTAGAGAACTTCGACAGCATTGCTCAGATGGTCCATCCCGATCATGTCGTACCCGAAGATGAAGCGTCTGAAATTCCAGTTTTTGAGCCCGTTTATCCGCTGACCGCTGGCGTGACCCAAAAGTTGATGTTCAAGGCCACGCGCGGAGCACTTGAGCGGGTGCCGCAAGTGGATGAGTGGATTGATCCCAATCAGAAAACCCAGAGCCAATGGCCTGATTTTGCGGATGCGCTGACCGATGCGCATGCGCCATTGGGACAAGAAGACTTGGGGGCAGCGTCTCCAGCGCGTGAACGGCTTGCTTATGATGAATTGATGGCTCACCAGTTGACCCTAGCGCTTGCGCGTCAAAAGGAACGGCGCGTCCACGGACAGATCAGCCAAGCGACCGGTAAATTACAGTCCAAAGTTTTGGCAAATCTACCTTATCGACCAACGGGTGCGCAGCAGCGTGCGATTACTGAGATTTCCAATGATATGGCGCTGTCCGATCGCATGAACCGATTGCTTCAGGGGGATGTCGGGTCAGGCAAGACGCTGGTGGCTTTCATGGCGCTGTTGGTCGCGGTCGAGGCGGGCGGTCAGGGCGTGATGATGGCCCCAACCGAAATCCTAGCGCGCCAGCACTTAGAAGGGCTGCAGCCCTTGGCAGAGGGCGCTGGCGTGGTCCTTGAACTGCTGACGGGGCGCGATAAAGGCAAGGACCGTGTTGCAAAGCTTGCAGCGCTTGAGCGTGGTGACATCCAGATATTGGTCGGAACGCATGCTGTGTTTCAACCTGACGTGATTTTCAAAGACCTGCGCATTGCGATCGTCGATGAACAACATCGCTTTGGTGTCCGCCAGCGGCTTGAGTTAGGCAAAAAAGGGCGCAATGCAGATGTTTTGGTGATGACAGCCACGCCGATCCCTCGTTCGCTTGCTTTGGCACAATACGGCGATATGGACGTTTCCGTTCTGGATGAAAAGCCACCTGGGCGTAAACCAATCCGGACCGCATTGGTTAGCACAGGCCGTATGGATGAAGTCGTTGAACGCCTGCGCGCTGTAATGGCAGAAGGGCGGCAATGTTATTGGGTCTGTCCGTTGGTTGAAGAAAGCGAAATCCTTGACCTCACTGCAGCAGAAGAGCGGTTCAAACATTTGCGTGCTGTTTTAGGCGAGGGCGTAGCGGGGATGGTGCATGGACAGATGCCACCTGCGGACAAAGACGCCGCGATGGCAAAGTTTCAGGCGGGCGAAACGAAAGTATTAGTTGCGACCACGGTGATTGAGGTGGGTGTGAACGTGCCCAACGCCACCATTATGGTTATTGAACGGGCAGAGACCTTTGGCCTTGCACAGCTTCACCAGTTGCGGGGACGCGTGGGACGGGGTGACGCGGCTTCGACCTGTTTGCTGATGTATCAGGCACCAATGTCCCAAACGGGTCAGCGGCGGTTAGAAGTGTTACGTGAGACAGAGGATGGGTTTCGTATTGCAGAAACAGATTTGCAAATGCGCGGCGCAGGTGATGTGATCGGTGTGGCGCAGTCTGGCGTTCCACGGTTCCGCGTGGCGGATATGGAAAAACATGAGGCCTTGATGGCAATTGCTCAATCGGATGCTCGGGCATTGTTGTCAAATGACCCTGAATTGTTAGGACCACGCGGGCAGGCCGCTCGTGTCCTATTATGGTTAATGCGTCAGGACGAGGCAATTCGTTTGATTTCAGTGGGTTAGAATTTTTTGTTCCATTTTGTTCACATATGTTCTCATTTAGTTCTTTACTTTATGCTTCGGAAATGAGAACAAAGTTGCAACAAAGAATATGAGGCACTGACATGACAACACTTAATCAAATCAAAACAATCGCAGTTCGCTCGCAACAAACCTTGTTGCACGACGCCGTAGGCGCGGCTGCTTTGATGGTTATGTTGGTTGTTGGTCTGCACCTTCCATCCTTTGTCTGATTTTCTGCCTGCGATCTTATGCTGACCATTTCCTGCACCCGTCCCAAATTGGTGCGATAACAGACACTGCCTGTCCCTCGTTATTTGAATGCTCAGAGTCCCCTTAAGACACGCTTCACTTGCGCCGCCATCCTTTTGGATGTGCGGCGTTTTTTTACTTTTGTGGGAATGGGATCAGACAGTTTCGGAATGGACGGCTTGTTCTACCGCTTCAGCCGTTGCCTCAATGGCCAAAAGGATCGATGCATGGCGATTTTTGTACTCGCGCGCAGGTTCTAGTACTTCGAAGCCATCAAAGGGTGCCGTTGGGATAGGGCCGTTGTTCTTTAACATGTCTCGCAAAGAATCGCGGCCGATTTCTACTTCACTCAAGGTCAAACCGATAATTGCGCCACCTGTAACAGCGGCTGCTGCTTGTCCTAGGGCGCAGGCTTTTACGTCTTGGCCAAACTTGGTGACAACGCCGTTTGTCACTTCGACGTCTACAGAAACAGTCGAACCACAAAGTGGGGACCTTTTTTTGACGCTTGCGTGTGGTGCTTCAAGACGTTGAAGATACGGGATGTCTGTGGTCAGGGCCAGAATACGGGCCGAATATAGTTTGATCAGATCGGTATCGTTGGCCATCGTCGCATTCCTTGGTGTCTGGTCATTCGCCCTTGTGTCATACATAAGCTGCAACCGACCAGATGCAAAAAGGTTTTCATAAAATGACGTTTGACCCCACCACTTTGAAATACAATGAAGTCGGTTTGATCCCCGTGATAGCACAGGATGCCACAACAGGCGAAGTGCTGATGATGGCGTGGATGAACGTCGATGCAGTGGATAAAACTTTGGAAACACGGCGGGTTACGTATTGGAGCCGTTCGCGGCAATCCTTTTGGATTAAGGGCGAAACGTCAGGGCACACCCAAGAATTGGTAGACCTGCGCTTAGATTGTGATCGGGATTGTTTGTTGGCTGTGGTCAACCAAGTCGGCGCGGCATGTCACACTGGACGCCGCAATTGCTTCTATACGTCTGTGTTGGACGGTACCGAAGTCGAACTTATGAAACCGTTAGACTAACACGTCAAACCGACCAATTTTCGAATGTCATCGGCCATATACCCCTCATCTCGAAATTTCGCGATGGCTCTGGCGTCATCGCGTTTTGCCAATCGTTTCCCTTGATCGTCGCGGATTAGGTCATGGTGATGGTAAATGGGTGTCGGAAGATCAAGTAGACTTTGAAGCAAAACGTGGATTTTGGTCGCTTCAAACAAATCTTGCCCCCGTACAACATGGGTTATGCCTTGGGCCGCATCATCTAAGACGACCGACAAGTGGTAAGATGTGCCCATATCTTTACGCGACAGAACAATATCCCCGACCTCTGTGATCATCTGAGCGTGGGTTGAAGTAATAATACCGGTTTCGCCGTCAGGCCCGATACCAACTTCATTGAAGGTGTAGTTTTGGTTCCGCTCGCCACAAAGCTTGAGCCGTAAAGCGGCGTCTTGCGGCCTAGGGTTTGCAATATCATTGACCAAACCACGGCAGGTCCCCTGATAGATTACCCCGTCCGGTCCAATCATTGGCGAACCTTCTTGCGGTGCAGAGGCCGCCGCCAAGATATCTTTTCGATTACAGTGGCATACGTACAGAAATCCTTGTTTCCAAAGCGCGCCGAGGGCCTTTTGATATACGGAATGTCGGGTTGATTGTACAATCACGGGCTCAGACCATTCCAGGCCAAGCCATTCTAGATCATCGTAGATCATTTGTGTCCAAGATGCACGTGCGCGTGATTGATCGATGTCTTCAATTCGCAACAAGAACTCACCACCCAAGCGCTTGGCCATGTCATAGGCAAGCATCGCCGAATAGGCATGACCCAGATGCAAAGGGCCAGTTGGTGATGGAGCAAATCGCGTTCTAAACATCATAGGCCACGCTAACGTCTGCCTCTACGCTTCGTCCAGCGCTGATGCTTCCAACCATGCAGACCAATCCAGTTTGGCGCGGTCTGTGTAGGCTTTGTAGCGATCTTTTCGACCACGACGTCCACCTTTCAAACCCTCAACCAACGGGAACAATCCAAAGTTCACGTTCATCGGTTGAAACGTTTTCGCATCGGCACCACCAGTGATGTGCGTGATCAATGCGCCCATCGCGGTAGTGTTTGGGGGGGCAGAGATCGAACCGCCCAAGATTTCTGTCGCAGCCATGCGACCAGAAAGTAGTCCCATCGCAGAGCTTTCAACGTAGCCTTCAACGCCTGTGATCTGTCCGGCAAAGCGCAGGTTTGGCTGCGAGCGCAGGCGCATTTGATCGTCTAGCATCGTCGGTGAGTTCAGGAATGTATTGCGGTGGATGCCACCTAAACGAGCAAAGCTTGCGTTTTCAAGTCCGGGAATGGATTTAAAAACAGTGGTTTGCGCGCCGTACTTCATCTTGGTCTGGAAGCCAACGATGTTATAAAGCGTCCCCAGTTTATTGTCGCGGCGCAACTGAACAACCGCGTGTGCCTTTACGTCTGGCTGATGCGGATTTGTCAGGCCAACGGGTTTCATCGGGCCCCAACGCAAGGATTCACGGCCGCGTTCCGCGATCACTTCGATGGGCAAGCAGCCGTCGAAATATCCGGCTGTTTCGCCCTCATGGAACTCTGCTTTGTCGGCTTCCATCAACGCGTCGATGAAACCCTCGTACTGTTCTTTGTCCATCGGACAGTTGAGGTAAGCGGTGCGCTCTTCCTCGGTTTCGCCTTTGTCATAGCGCGATTGCATCCACGCTTTGGACATGTCGATGCTGTCGAAATAGACGATTGGGGCGATGGCATCGAAAAACGCCAAAGCGTCCGCACCGGTGTGTGTCGCGATGGATTTGCCCAGATCACCAGAGGTGAGGGGGCCGGTTGCGATGATCCAATGGCCGTCGGACGGCAGCTCTTTTATCTCACCGTACTCAACGGAAATGTTTGGGTGTGCATTTATCGCGTCAGTCACTGCCTGGGCAAAGTGATCGCGATCCACAGCCAATGCGCCACCGGCAGGAAGGCGGTGTTTGTCTGCGGTTTGCATAATCAAACCATTGGCTTGGCGCATTTCCCAATGGAGCAGACCAACCGCGTTTTGCTCATCATCGTCAGAGCGGAAAGAGTTGGAACAAACCATTTCCCCCATCAATCCCGTCTGATGCGCAAAGGTTTCAACTTCGGGCCGCATTTCGTGGATGACCACTTTAACGCCCATGTTTGCGGCTTGCCATGCAGCCTCTGAGCCGGCCATGCCGCCGCCCACGATGTGAAGAATATCTGTCATAAAGGTGATCTAGGGCAGCAATGCCATACAAACAACACCCAATTTTGGGTCTGTCATCTTATATGTAGGGGGTTTTTGGGGTCGCCGGAGCGGGGACGGTCGATCAGTGAGAGCTGATCTGGAGGGACCTTCCGCCATCGGCGACCCAAAAGGTGTCGGGACAATTTCTTATCCCGTGCCTCACTTGTGCCTTATTCACGCCCAATTTGCTAGAAAAAAAATAGAAACTGTGCGTTTTCGCTTCGGAAACAGTAAGGTTCTGTCAGTTTAATTTATACTTTACAGTATGTTGAGTTCATGTGTCATTGTTCCCACGTCGGATCACGCTTCTCCAAGAATGCCGCAATTCCCTCAGATGTGTCACGATCCAGCATGTTTTCGACCATGACATCGCCCGTATAGGCATATGCATCTGCCACATTCATCTCGATTTGATTGTAAAACGCCTCTTTTCCGATCTTCACGGCAGTGCCCAATTTCGATGCGACCGTATCGGCAAGTGCCATTGCCTCATTCTCTAACGCTTCGGGGGCAACCACGCGATTAATCAAACCCAACGTTTCGGCCCGCTCTGCCTCTATAAATGCACCGGTTGTGAGCATTTCAAACGCTTGCTTGCGGCCAATGTTGCGTGACAACGCCACCATTGGTGTTGAACAGAACAACCCAATGTTGACGCCATTCACCCCAAATTTTGTGCCCTGTGCTGCGATAGCCATGTCACAAGTGGCAACCAGTTGGCATCCGGCGGCTGTGGCGATGCCGTGTACTTGGGCGATGACCGGTTGTGGCATTGATTGAACGCGGGCCATCATGGCTGTGCATCGATCGAACAGATCTTTAAAATATGCTTTGCCGCCATCTTCTGCCTGACGGCCTGCGGTCATTTGTTTCAGATCATGACCTGCGCAAAACGCTTTGCCGTTTCCGGAGATGATAACCGCACGAGCAGATCGATCGTTGGCGATTTCATCCAATGATGTATGCAACGCCGCCAATATTTCATCTGAAAGTGCATTTAGTCGCTCAGGCGCGTTCATCACCAATCGTGTGACGGGGCCTGTGTCGTGACGTTCTAAAATTGCCATCTTGCTCTCCGATCAATTCCACGAAAACAATACGACAATGGGTAGGGGAGTAAAGCCATGACGCAGAAAACGCCAAGTCTTCAGATGAATGAGGCGCAGTTGATGACATTCATGCGTGAGGTGTTTCATCAAGTTGCCGATGAATTTGAAGTGGAACACGTGGCTGACAACGAAATCACAGTGCGATTGCTGGTTACTGAAAAGCATCTGCGCCCGGGTGGGACGGTATCTGGTCCGTCAATGTTCGCGCTAGCTGATGTCTGTGCATATCTTGGGACATTGGCGATGATTGGCCCCAAGGCATTGGCTGTGACAACGAACTGCGCAATTGATTTCATGCGTAAACCTGCTGCGAATACCGATTTGATTGCAAAAGGCCGCTTGTTGAAGTTGGGCAAGCAGTTGGCAGTGTCTGACGTGCTGGTCTATTCTGATGGTTTAGATAAGCCCGTAGCGCGTGCCAGTCTGACCTACGCTATCCCGCCGAAATAACGCCAGAATACAAAAAGCCCGCCAGAACAAGTCCGGCGGGAAGGAAGAGGTCTGGCAAACCTTGCATACACACGGGGAGAGGTCGGCAAGGTGACGGAAGAGTCAGATTTGCCAGAACAACCGTGCAGCCTCACGACGAGCCTGCAGGGGTGTTAGTCCCACATCGCGCAACTGCGTCTCCGTCAATTGGCCCAGGGCCTGTCGGGTGCGGTGGCGAAGGGTCCATTTAGACACTGTCACAGCAAATTGAACAGCCAAGACCGATACAATCGGTAGGGCATTGTTTTCACGTAGGTAAATTAACGCGTCGATGTTCTGATATGCTGTCCGTGTCATGGTAATCTCCTAAATTGTATTGACACAATTTTACGATATCGTCATAAGTGTTGATACATATTGTGATGCAAAGAACCTATGGAAACATTGTAATGGGTACAATTTGGCAGCCAACCCTCACGGATGGGGCAGGGCCTAAGTACAAAGCAGTTGCGCAGACCATCCGCGATGGAGTGGCGCGCGGTGAATTGACGGAGGGGGCAAAACTGCCACCTGTCCGTGATTTGGCGTGGAAGTTGGGCATAACGCCGGGAACAGTTGCCCGCGCGTATACTATCCTGACTGACGAGGGGATGTTGACAGCCGAAGT
>JAGSGK010000198.1 GCA_023955215.1 Paracoccaceae bacterium | reverse complement strand
AGTGCGCACCAAAACCGGCGACAAAAGGATCGCGACACCAATAATTGTAAGAACAGAGGTCGCGGCCGCCGAAGACAGCTGGCGCGTCTCGCCACCAAGATCGTTGAAGATTGCCCAACTTAGCGATGTTGCATGGGCTTCGGCGGAGAAACTGACGATGGGTTCAAAGACCCGGAAATTATCCATCAGCTGCATAAGGGCAATAAACGTGGTCAATGGCAGCAAGTGCGGGATAATGACGTGGCGGATTTGCAGCCAACGATTGGCACCGTCCACGCGTGCAGCTTCTAACGTGTCCTGATTTACTGACTGAAGCCCTGCATAATAAACAATAAATGCAAAGGGCGTGGAATGCCACACACCATAGACCATCAACATGATCCACATCAGCGGCGTTGACGCTTTGACCGACAGATCAGGATCGCCTGCAAGGTATTGCAGCGCCGCTCCGACAACGCCGCGCGCATCCACCATCCAGAAAAGGATCAGTGCGCCCACCAGCGGAGTTATCATCATCGGCAACAGAGAGAAAAAGATCAGTGGGCCGCGGATTGCCTTGACCGCACTATTGACGGCGACAGCAACCACAAACCCAAGAACGATAACAAGCGGTGTTACGACGAATGTGAAAACCAGCGTGAATGAAATAGCCTTGTAAAAAGGAAGATTAAGCATCTGCGCCCCGAAATCACGCCAAGAATTAGATCTTGTCCAATTCTCGCCAAACTCGTCAATCGCTAGGTGGTTGCGGTCTGTATACGTTTTAAATCCGGCAAACTGCCCCAAAGGGTGTTCTGCGCGCAATGCAGCAGTTGCGTTTTGATCAACGGTTGTGGATTCCTTGCACCCAAACAGATCACAGGTTTCAACGGTTTTGATCACCTGTTCGTGGTCGACGTGAACCGATTGCACAAGAACCGAAACGATCGGGAAAAAGATAAACAACAACATTGCCAAAGCTGACGGAAGAACAAACCAGAAAAAGGATTTATGTTTCATAATCTTGATATCTCCGGGCGCCGGTCAAGGTTGTGGGATGATCCGGGGCAAAAAGTTCCGCCCCGGATCAATGGGCTCCTTAGTTTAGGAAGCCCTTTTCTTTAGCAGCGGCAGTATAGGCAGCTTCTGCGTCTGCCAGCGCCTGTTCAGCGCTTTCTTTACCCAACAGGAAGTCTGCGAGGTTGCCACCCAAAGCGGTGTGCAGCAATCCGTGGTATGGCAGCATTGGATACGAGGTTGTGCCCGCTGCGATTGCTGCAAACACACCGTCATTGACCGGTGCCGGGGTGTAGCCGTCAATCATCCAGACGGCCTGACCCATGGTTTCCTCAGTCAAGATTGCCGGGCTGGTCCCATTCTTCATTGCTAGGAAAGTCGCGACCGCATCTTCATCCGACACGTTCCTTGCAACAGTCCAACCATCCCACCACAGGGTCGAAGCCGGTGTTGAACCACCGCCCACAGTCAGCGGACCGCCGACGGTGATGTTTGAATAGACCTGCTCTTCTGCACCTTCGTCATCCATCAGGTTACCCATGCGGGATCCCCACATGTTCATGATCATGACGTTGCCTGCTTCCATTTCAGCGCCGGTGGCGTTGCTGTCATGTGTTAGGAAGTCTGGGTTCATGTACTCAGTCAACGCTTTCATCATGTTCAGAGTTGCAACACCTTGAGCATTGTTAATTGAAACTTCGGCTGTACCGGGCTTATAGAATTCGCCGCCATGACCGATGTACATGTTGGTGAATTCCTGGGCCAGGTTCCAACCCGCCGCATAGGCGCCGCCCACGGGGTATTTGCTGATGCCTGCTGCGCGGATTTTCTTAGCAGCTTCCAGAACTTCTTCGTAAGTGGTTGGCACTTCAACGCCAAGCTCAGCCAGCACATCTTTGCGATAAGCAAGCGTCTGCGCGTTCGCCATAAAGGCCACGGCCATAACATTGCCGTCGATCGTAATCAGCTGGTTCTTGGGAATGTCCTGACCATGTGCTGCAACAAGATCATTCAATGGACGGACGACATCTGCGTTCATGAGCGCCACTAGTGACGAGTTCGCAATGATCGCTGACGTATATTCCGCGGGGTTTCCGCTCATGCCGTCGACATTGATTTTTTGGTGGTCTGCCGTCAAGTTAATCTTCACGTCGCCGCCCGTACAGGCTGCCGCACCGTTGGCAACTGTGTGAATGGCTGGAAATTCGTTTCCGACAATGCTGACATTGCCAGAAATTTCACAGCCCGCATACGCGGTGCCTGCAGTGATTGCAAAGGCGCTCGCAAGTGTTACTTTTTTTAGAAACATATCGTCTCTCTCCCTTTTGATTGGATGCATCTTCGAAGCCTGCATCCGTTGACCCCGCCGAGGCGGGAAATTGCGAGGGTCACCCCCGATGCGCGCACCTGTTTCTGCTTCGAATAGGTGACAGTGCTCCACGGGCACCTCAATCGACACAGTTTCGTCGATTGCTGCCCGGTAATTTTTGTCGGCTTTCACGGAAACCAATGCGCCTCCTATGCGGACGCTGACCGTCGTCGCATCGCCCAAAAGCTCCATTGTGTAGATCGGCGCGTTGATCTGCCCGCTGCTTTCGATGACTTTAGCATCCTCTGCACGGAACCCAAGCGTCACGGGGCCATCCACTGCCTCTAGCCCAGAGATTTGGACATTGTTGGTGGTAAATGTACCGTCTTTAATTGACCCATCCATCAGGTTCATCGCCGGGTTGCCAATAAAGCTGGCAACAAACGCGTTAGCGGGATTGTCATAAATTTCAACCGGAGTACCGACTTGCTGCACCACACCCGCCCTCATAATCACGACCCTATCCGCTAACGTCATGGCTTCAATCTGATCATGGGTCACATAGATGGTCGTTACAGCAAGCTCGTGTGACAGGTTTTTGATCTGCGCACGGGTCGATACCCGCAACTTGGCATCAAGATTGGACAGGGGTTCGTCCATCAAAAATACGTTCGGTTCGCGCACAACCGCGCGGGCGAGCGCGACCCGCTGGCGTTGACCACCTGACAATTCAGCTGGTTTACGATGCAGAAAATCATCAAGTTCTACCATGGCACTGGCCCGGCGAACTCTTTGATCATGGGTTTTAGGGTCAACACCACGTACGCGCAGAGGAAAGCGAATGTTTTCGTAAACGTTCATATTCGGGTAAAGCGCGTAGCTTTGAAAAACCATCGCGACGTCGCGATCTTTGGGTTCCAAATCATTGACCCTCACTCCGTCTACCAGAATGTCGCCTTCGGTCGCGTCCTCCAACCCGGCAATCATCCGCATTGTTGTGGTTTTGCCGCACCCGGACGGCCCGAGCAGAACCAAGAACTCCTTGTCTGCAATGGTGAGGTCAAATTCGTGAACACCCACGAACGACCCCCAACGTTTGGACAAATTGCGGAGCTGGATTTCGGCCATATCTTCCCCCTGATAGAATGCACACACCATTTTTTGCATTCGTTAGCAAAGACTATAGACAGTGGACAAATTGTTTGACAAGCTGTTTTTGCAAACGAATGCAAAATATGGAAAAGCCGGAAGGTGCGATGATAAAATCAAATTTTATAAATGAAAAACAACTCGTTAAAGATTTCTACACACGCCTAGACAAGGCATGCGAGACGGATATCCCAGAGATTTTGGAAGCATTCACATCACCTGAATATCTGTGGCGAGGGTTTCATCCCTTCAACGAAATCACCTCGGCGCAAGAAGTCGGCGAATCGTTTTGGCAGCCCCTGCGAGGTGCGCTGACCTCCCTTCAGCGACGTCTTGACGTCTTTATGGCCGGGCATAACTCGATTACCGAGCAGGGTGGTGTTTGGGTTGTTTCCATGGGACATCTGATGGGGCTGTTCGACCAGCCTTGGCTGGGCATTCCCCCAACTGGAAAAATCGCCATGCTGCGTTATTGCGAGTTCAATCGGGTGGATAATGGTAAAATAACCGAAACTGCAATGTTTTTTGACATTCCACACCTGATGATGCAGGCAGGGTTACAACCGTTTCCGCCGCAAACAGCGGCGCATTTGGTGCAACCCGGTCCAATGACCCACGATGGGCTGATGTTTGACCCGCAAGACCCTGAAGAAGGGCGTAAAACGTTGGACGTGACAAATGCAATGATAAGCGACTTGGGAACCTGGGCTTTGGGGTTGCCGCTGGAAGAAGAACTAGCGCGAACGTGGAATGACAACATGGTCTGGTGGGGACCCGCAGGCATCGGCGCTACCTACACAATCAAACGCTATGCCAAACAGCATTCTGGGCCCTTTCGGGCCACATTCTCGGACAGGTCTTCAACCGGACATATTTGCAGACTGGCCGAGGGTCGTTTTAGTGGTTTTTTTGGCTGGCCAAACTTCACAGCTGTTCATACCGGCGGCTTCATGGGGATGCCCGCCAGTGAAGTACGCGGTGAAATGCGGGTTATTGATATTTACCGGCGGGACGGAAACAAATTGGCTGAAAACTGGATTTTCATTGATCTTCTGCATTTTTGGAACATGCAAGGTATCGACATTCTTGCGCGCACAACGGCTATTCATGCAGGCCATGAAACAGGTGCAAATGGAGCACATCCATGATCGACGCACACCACCATCTTTGGGATCTTTCCGCTGTTTACTATCCCTGGCTAATGGCGCGCGGTGTAGAGCGTTTCTTTGGCGACCCAGCCCCTATACAACGTGACTATCTCATCAATGAATTTCGTTCTGAAGCCACAGCCGAGGGCATAGGCGCATCCGTGCACATTCAGGTGGGTGCAGAAAATAGCATGGCCGAGGCACGCTGGGTCCAATCCGTAGCCGATGCCAATTCTGACTGGGCTTTAAAGCAAGTTGTTTTCGTTGACCTCACTGCATCCGATCTGGATGCGCAGCTAGATAGCATTCAGTCCCTGCCGAGCGTCGCCGGCGTGCGCCAAATTGTTGGCCGTGCACCTGGTGAGGATGCCCTCACAGGCACGAATACACTGCTAGACAACCCTGCCTTTGTGGCGGGGCTGCAAAACGCAGGACGTCGCGGTCTTAGTTTTGATCTTCAGTTAATACCGGAGCTGATGGAAAAAACCGCCAATCTTCTTGCTTTGGCCCCTGATACGGCTGTCGCGCTTTGTCATGCCGGGTCCCCGCATGACCGCTCTGGCGACGGGCTAACGCGCTGGGCGGGCGAACTGCGAGCGCTTTCTAACCTGCCTCAAGTGCGTTGCAAGCTGTCAGGTTTAAGTATGTTTAATCATAATTGGGAACCCGAGGATTTCTGCCCAATTGTTGAAACTTGCCTAGACCAATTCGGCCCCAATCGTGTGATGTTCGGGTCGAACTTTCCAGTAGATAAGCTGTATTCCAACTATGCCACACTGGCTCAAACATATCGCAACCTAGTTCCGCGTGAAATGCATCAAGCGGTCTTCAACGATACGGCAGCGGATTTTTATTCCATCTTTCCAGTCCATGTTTAAAGCAGCAATAGTTTCTGAAGGTGCGTGCTCTACGGTCCGATAGTGCCGTGGCTCTTGGTTCCCGGTCCTCGGGCCTAGGCGGGATGGTCCAGCAACCCCGGGCTAGGTTTAAAGTAGCTAAATGAGGAGTGTATTGTCATACGGCGAGGATATAAAACCGCCCTCCCCATCTCGAGTTAGTTTCTTCTGACAGTACCCGCGGGGACCTTGAAGCGAAACTCAGATACAATGTATTCTTAAAAAAACGCCTTTATCTAGCCTTAAGAAGGTCGCTTAATGACGATGTAGACACCTGCTGCCGAAAGCGCAAAGTCAGCTAACGCAAGTTTAGTAACGGCTTCTCCTAGGAGGTGTTGTCAGACATACTTGAACACTCGTAAAAGGCAAATCAAGTCAATCATCATGCGGCACAGAAATTGAACCACTCTGTGAGAGCAGTTATACGTTTTTTCTT
>JAGSGK010000255.1 GCA_023955215.1 Paracoccaceae bacterium | reverse complement strand
GCTTAGCTCTCAATTTTAAACTGGCGAATACCGTCGCAGACAGGTGAGCGGCCACTATCAGCATTGTGTGTTGGTTTCTGTAACTTTGGAAGATGAGACGTGATAAATCAGAGTGATTCTGACTATCTAGAAACAAAAGAAATCGTGCTTGGGCAGCAAAGCGTGCATCCAAGGTATCAGCGTCTAATTGATTGGATTGAGCTTACATATCAACGCAGGCCCATTAACATTGATGTCGATCGGGTTGGCCCGTGTTGGGAAACAAGACTGAGTGTGATTTTCTGCACAGAAGCAGAGGTTGGAACATTCGAAGATGACTCAGGCATCAATTTCAACAAATCCATTCAAGCATCGATAGCAGCGGAACACGAGCGCCTTGAACCGTGGTATGCTAAATTCTCTTTACGTCAAAAAAGAGATGCATTGGTAATATTTACAAGCTTTGAGAAAGTCGCTCGCTGTGATGTTTTTGATCAGGTGAAAGAGGATGCGCTACTTGGCGCGGTGTTGAAGGTATTCCCTGACATTTGGTGTGTGAAAAAAATGTTGAGCTACCCAATCATCTTTTTTGAAACGGATCGCGAAATCAAAGGGCTAGATAGCGGAAAAAAGGCTGAGGTCAGAGATGCAGTTGGGAGTCTGATTGCGGACTTGGACTTTTGCGGGTGCTTTTCTGACGATGTATTTATCGGTTTTGATAGTAAAGAAAATTTTGAAAAGTCGTACCAAAGCAACTGGTTCTATTACAGCCGCGATCACTAGGATTGCTTTGAGGGAAGTGGTTTTGCAAATTCACAAAGTGGAAATAAATAAGGCGGGGTTAACCCCGCCCTACGTTTTAATCATTAATGTCGTGGGTCACGCGCCTTGCGCCGGAGCTTTGGCTTTTGAACACCTGTTTCAGCACGATCCATGCCACCAGCGACAGCCCTGTAAACAGGGCCAATGCGGCGGGGGCCATCATTGCGGTGGGGAACAATGCCACCACCGCTGTCATGATCAGCGCCCCGATGGCAAAGCCGATAAAGATGAAGCCGGGGGCGAGGACCTCTAGCACCGCCAGCGCGATGGCAGCTGACAGCCAGACCCACCAGATGCTTACCATTGTATCCATTATAGGCGTCCTTTCAGCAGTTTAAACGCGTCGCCAAAGGCATCCATGGCTGATGCAGGCACAATGACGGTTTGCGATCCGTTGCTGGTGCCAAGGGCAGTTAGCGCTTCGACCTGCTTCAGCGCCACTTGGTATTGTGCGGCTTCAATGCCGTGTTCTGTGATGGCCGTGGCAACTGCTGCGGTTGCGTAGGCTTCGGCGTCTGCCAGCACCTTACGCGCTTTGGCGGATTGCTCTGATGCATATAGTTCAGCGTCGGCGCCTAGTTCTACGGCGCGTTTTGACCCTTCGGCCTCTGTCACTTGAGCACGACGTGCGCGTTCAGCGTTCAGCTGTTGCATCATCGCGGCGCGGGTGGCGGCGTCTAGGTTTACGTCTAGGATTTCGGCGCGTGTTACTTCAATGCCCCAGTCGTCCACGGCACCCTCAACCAGTTTTTTGACCGTGGTAATGAGGGCTGTGCGGTTTGCCTGTACCTCATCAAGGTCCATTTTGCCGATTTCGGCACGCACGATCCCTGCAACCGTTGTGGAAATCGCGCTGTCGACGTCGCGGATACGGTAAACTGTCTTTTCCGGTTCAGTGATGCGGTAAAAGACAGATGTGTCGATCTGAACCAGCACGTTATCGCGGGTAATTGCGTCTTGGGACGCGGTTGGCAACTGGCGCTCTAGGATCGAGATTTTGTGGGCAACGCGATCAAGGAATGGGATGATCATATTGATCCCTGGGCCAAGCACCGAGTGGAGGCGACCAAAGCGTTCAATCACATGCTGCTCTGACTGTGAAACGATGCGAACGGCTTTGAGGACCAGCACAACGAAGAGGACGGCGAGCAAGAGATAGACGATGTTACCTTGGATGGCGTTCAGGATCAGTTCTTCGATTGGCATAATGCGCGTCCTTTGAGTATTGTTTTATTATTATACCTTGAAACATGGGGGTTCATCACGCGGATTGCAAGTTTGCGTGAACCGGTTTATCGCCCTTTCAACACCCTGAGAGGCCCCAACATGACCAAAGTTACATTCGATTTACACGCCACCGATGGCAAGGCCCGTACGGGTCAAATCAACACGCCGCGCGGTGAAATTCGTACACCTGCGTTTATGCCTGTGGGCACGGCTGCGACCGTTAAAGCGATGATGCCTGAAAGCGTGCGTTCGACGGGTGCTGACATCTTGCTGGGCAACACCTATCACTTGATGCTTCGCCCGACGGCTGAGCGGATTGAGCGCCTTGGTGGTCTGCACAAGTTCATGAATTGGGAACGCCCGATTTTGACGGACAGTGGTGGGTTTCAGGTGATGAGTTTGGCCGGATTGCGCAAACTGACCGAACAGGGCGTGACGTTCAAATCCCACATCGATGGGTCCAGCCACGAGATCACGCCAGAGCGGTCTATGGAAATTCAGCGTATGCTGGGATCAGACATCGTGATGTGCTTTGACGAATGTCCGGCGCTTCCTGCCGACCGCAAACGTATTGCGGAAAGTATGCGCATGTCGATGCGTTGGGCTGATCGGTCCAAGGTGGCCTTTGGCGATCGTCCGGGGCACGCACTGTTTGGTATTATGCAGGGCGGTCTGGAAAAGGATTTTCGCGAGGAAAGTGCGAATGCACTGACTGACATTGGGTTTGATGGGTATGCCGTCGGTGGATTGGCTGTGGGCGAGGGGCAGCAGGCAATGTTTGATTGTCTAGATTATGCGCCTGATATGCTGCCAACGGACAAGCCGCGTTATTTGATGGGCGTGGGTAAACCTGACGACATCGTCGGCGCAGTCGCGCGTGGCATCGATATGATGGATTGCGTGCTGCCTTCACGCTCTGGTCGTACGGGACAGGTGTTTACCCGTCACGGTGTTGTGAACATTAAAAATGCGCGCCACGCAGATGATCGGCGCCCACTTGATGAGAACTGCAGCTGTCCTGCGTGTTCTAATTATAGTCGCGCTTATTTGAACCACGTGTTTCGCAGCAATGAAATGATTTCGGGCATGTTGCTGACATGGCATAACTTGCAATACTTTCAGGATATTATGCAGGGAATGCGGGATGCGATTGGGGCTGGTACCTTTGAAGCATGGCAAAAAGATTTCCATGACGGGCGTGCACAGGGCGACATCGAACCCCTATAAAACCTCAGGAAAATGCCAACAAGTTTGCTGATCCCATTGCACCTCAGTGGGGATCACGTCATTGTTGCCCTTGAAACAGGCATATAAGACCTACACTTAACAAAGTCGAAACAGGAGACGGCCATTGGTTGCCTAGATTAGGGACCGCGCCGCCTTGCCAGATTAAGGAATTGAGCATGCAAGAGCCACTTAACGCATCCTACCCCGTATTGCCTTTGCGCGATATTGTTGTGTTCCCACACATGATTGTGCCGCTTTTTGTTGGTCGCGAAAAATCAGTACGCGCCCTTGAAGAGGTCATGGCCGACGATAAGCAAATCTTGCTGTCCAGCCAAACCGATCCCTCTGAGGATGATCCACAAAGCGATGGTATCTTTAAGGCTGGCGTTTTGGCCAATGTCTTGCAGTTGCTGAAGTTGCCAGACGGCACTGTTAAAGTGCTGGTCGAGGGCCAAGCCCGCGTGCGTATCACCGAATACCTAGATAATGACGACTTCTTTGAAGCCCGCGCGGAGTATCTGACTGAGATGCCTGGTGATGTGGCCACAACTGAGGCGCTGTTGCGTACGGTTGGCGACGAGTTTGAGCGCTATTCAAAAGTTAAAAAGAACATCCCTGAAGAGGCGTTGGCCGCCGTTGGTGAATCTGACGAGCCATCAAAGCTGGCTGATTTGGTCGCTGGTCATCTAGGGATCGAAGTTGAGCAGAAGCAAGACCTGCTTGAGACCCTCAGCATTTCTGAACGTCTTGAGAAGGTCTATGGCCTGATGCAGGGCGAGATGTCTGTTTTGCAGGTTGAGAAGAAGATCAAAACCCGCGTCAAAACACAGATGGAACGCACGCAGCGTGAGTATTATCTGAACGAACAGATGAAAGCGATCCAGCAAGAGTTGGGTGACGGCGAAGACGGCAAGAACGAGATGGACGAGCTGAACGAGAAAATCAGCGCGACCAAACTTAGCAAAGAAGCCCGTGAAAAGGTCGACTCTGAAGTTAAGAAGCTTAAAAACATGTCTCCTATGTCTGCTGAGGCCACTGTTGTCCGCAACTATCTGGACTGGATGCTGGGCGTTCCTTGGGGTGTCAAATCCCGCGTGAAGAAGGACTTGGTCCGCGCGCAGAAAATCTTGGACGATGATCATTATGGTCTGGAAAAAGTCAAAGAACGCATCGTCGAACATTTGGCCGTCATGAAGTTGGTCAAAAATATGAAAGGCCCGATCCTGTGCCTGGTGGGTCCGCCGGGTGTCGGAAAAACCAGCCTGGGGCGCTCCATAGCACGAGCGACGGGCCGGAAATTTGTACGCATGTCGCTCGGTGGTGTCCGCGACGAGGCTGAAATTCGAGGGCACCGCAGGACATACATAGGTTCCATGCCGGGCCGTGT
>JAGSGK010000094.1 GCA_023955215.1 Paracoccaceae bacterium | reverse complement strand
CAGTGGAATACTGAGGGCCTTTATGCCGCCGCTATTGAGCGCCTTGGCGTGGATGTACCACTTATGGAGTGGTGTGCTGAAGAGGGTGTTGACGACGAGCAAATCAGCGAACGCCTTATGAAGGCGACTGATGAACAGATGAGTGAAAAGGCCGAAGCCTTTGGACCTGAGACAATGCGTTTGATTGAAAAACAATTGTTGCTTCAATCTATCGATGGCAAATGGCGCGAACATCTTTTGACACTAGAGCACCTTCGCTCTGTGGTTGGGTTCCGCGGCTATGCGCAGCGTGATCCTTTGAACGAATATAAGAATGAAGCGTTCCAATTGTTCGAAAGCATGCTTGATAGCTTGCGTGAAGACGTGACGCAAAAACTGTCGCAAATTCGCCCAATTACTGAGGAAGAACAGCGCGCCATTGCTGAACAGGCGGCGGCGCAGCAAGCGCAGGTTCAGGCTTCAGCTAAGCCAAGCCTTCCAGCACCAACGGCTGAAGCTGTCGCTGCAGGGTTTGACCCTGACGATAGCGCGACCTGGGGTAATCCGGGCCGAAATGGCGATTGCCCCTGTGGTTCAGGTGAAAAATTCAAGCATTGCCACGGGCGTGTAAGTTAATAGTTCTCGCCTTTATTCTGACGCAATGAATCCATGAGCTGGTCACAAGTCCGACCAGCTCATGACGCTTTCCCCACTTACCAATATCTTGACCGAAACCGATATAAGGTACAGGATTATGGTAGAAACCAGAGAAATTGTGACCGCCGTAGGTACATTAGCGTGTGCCGTGGGAATCGGGTTTTTCATGCAAAGCGGTGATGATGCGCAGCAACGTTATGGTGGCACTGAGGAGGTTGCGGTTAACGCTGCAAGTTTCACCGCTGTTAACCCCTTTGAGCCTGCAGCTAACGTGAAATCACAAGAGATTCTTGAAGTTGAAGATATAGTCCTTACATCTGCGCTGTCTGAACCTGCAGAAACGATTTTGCCACAGTTGGACAATATCGAGTTGGTTTCCGCGACAAGCAGCACGCTTGAGGCGCCCAAAGCTGAGTTGGCGTTGCCTTCTGTCTCCTGTGAAATCACAGCGGAAGGCATCGCCTCAAAGGCTGCAATGATCCAACTCAAGTTGAATGCGCCTTGTTTGCCTAATGAACGGGTAACTGTTCATCACCGTGGTATGATGTTTACGCAGACTACCTCTGCTGAGGGTACGTTGGAAACGATGGTTCCGGCGCTTGATGTAAACGCATTGGTGATATTTGCATTTTCGAATGGCGATGGCGCGGTTACGCAATTGGAAGTGCCAGAACTGCGTCAATACAACCGTACTGCGATTCAATGGAAGGGCGATGCAGGTTTTGAAATGCACGCTCGAGAATTTGGTGCAAACTACGGCGAAGATGGTCATGTCTGGAAAGAGGCAGCACGGAGTTCCAGTGCTGTGGACGCGCCACGTGGCTTTTTAACACGCTTAGGAAACACCAATATTGCTGAAGGCCTGATGGCAGAAGTTTATACCTTTCCAACAGTGATGTCCGCACAGTCTGGTATCGTTGATCTGAGTGTTGAAGCAGAGGTGACGGCTATGAACTGTGGTCACGAAGTTGAGGCGCAGTCGCTCGAGGTTATCGAAGGTGACGTCATAATGCGCGATTTGACGCTGGCTGTACCCGATTGCGATGCAAAAGGTACCTTTATGGTGTCGAAGACTTGAAAGTCGCCAGCAACTAAATTGCTGTGCTAGGGATCTACTATGTCCATTAAACGTGCGGCGGCTTTCGCCGCACTTTTTCTTTTTTCGCCGCTTGGGCCCGCCTTTGCACAAGATGTCACACTTGCGTCTCCTGATGGTCAGGTTGAGATGAGTGGTACGCTGCTGGGTTTTGATGGCGAATTTTATCGTCTCGATACGGTTTATGGGGAAATGACAGTCGACGGTTCTGGCGTCCTTTGCGAGGGTCCTGCCTGCCCTAACCTTCAAGATTTTGTGGCCAAGATTTCATTGTCTGGTTCTGCTAAAATGGGCGCTGTTCTCTTGCCGGCGTTGATCGAGGGCTTTGCTCTTCGCAACGGGTTTGAGAAGAAGCGAAATACAATTGATCAGACGCGTTTCACTTATCAGTTGTTTGATAAGAAGTCAGAGAAGTTGGTCGCGAACTTTCACTTTAAAGTGACAAATACCGACGAAGGGTTTTCTGATCTTTTAGCGAATGAAGCTGACATCGTTATGGCGTTGCGTGAAATCCGTTCCTCTGAACGCCAACGTGCGCGTGATGCAGGTATGGGCGATCTGACTGGGCCAAATCGCAGTCGTGTCCTTGCCTTGAATGCAGTTGTTCCAATCGTTTCATCTGGAAACCCTGTGCGATCAATCTCTGCTCCCCAACTCGCGGCGGTGTTTGCGGGTGAGATTGTGAATTGGTCTGATTTGGGTGGTCCAAATGCGCCGATTGACTTGCACCTCCCAAGTGCTCGAACTGGTCTAGGTCAAGCTGTTGAAGATTAGGTAATGAAACCAGCGAAATTGGATTTTGGTGCAGGTATTGTTCGCCATGTACGCGGCGTTGATTTGGCACAATCTGTTGCTGCATCACCCTTTGCAATCGGCATCGCCAGCTATGCAGAGACGGGAAATGCGCAGGTTCTGACCTTACGTGGGACATGCGGTTTTACACTTCAAGCGGCGCGACGAAGCATCAAGACCGAAGACTATCCTTTGACTGCACCGATGTTTCTATATTTGCCTGCGCGACGTTTACCAAAGGTAGGCCGCGAATTCTTGGCATATACCCGCGGTCCATCCGCCCAGATCGTTATTCGCCGTGCAGGGTTTGTTGATCAAGCTGCTGAGGAAATTCCGATCGCGGACCAAGGGAGCAGATTTGCTAACGCGATCAATACTGCTGGCCCTGAGGTTTCCCTGGAAGAATTGCAGCGCATGGTCCGGACACTGTCGAGTATGGCACGTCTATCAACGTCTTTCCGTTTCGAAGCAGGGTCTGTCCGCTTGGATGCGCAGTCACGTTCGAATGTTCAACAACTGGCAAGGTCACTAGAGCTTGGGAAATATGATGCACGTCGCATAATGTTTGTTGGTTTTAGTGATGGTGAAGGAGCGGCAACCGCTAATCGTGAAATCGCTTTGCGCCGTGCAGACGCAGTGCGCCGCGCAGTAAGCAAAGCCGCTGAGACTGCTAATTTGGACCGTGTTCAGCTCGACGTTGATGCTTTTGGCGAGGCGTTGCCAATGGCGTGTGACGATAGTGAATGGGGACGCCAAGCCAATCGACGTGTCGAGGTCTGGGTGCGCTAAATCAACCCTTCAGATCGGAAGCTAAGTTCCCTTGATTTACCTATTATGAGATGATCGTGAAATGCGAGCCCCAGCGCGTCACAAGCGCGTTGTATTTGGTGTGTCATGCTAATGTCAGATTGTGATGGGGTTGGATCACCAGACGGATGATTGTGCACAAGTATGATGGCGCTGGCGTTCAGCTCTAAGGCGCGTTTTGCAACCTCCCGGGGGTAGACGGGCACGTGATCTACGGTGCCTTTGGCTTGCTCCTCATCAGCGATCAGTACATTTTTGGGGTCGAGAAAGAGAACTCTAAATTTTTCCGTTTCTCCGTGTGACATAGCGGTATGGCAATAATCCAGCAACGCGTCCCAAGATGACAACACAGGGCGGTGCATGATTTTGGATCGCGCAAGGCGATGCGCCGCAGCCTCGATTATTTTGAACTCTAGCGCCACGGCCTTTGTAAGCCCCGTGTGCTGGCGCAAGCGGTTAGTGGGAGCCGTAATGACACGGTTGAAGGCACCAAAGGCCTCAAGCAGTTCTTTGGCCAATGGCTTTACGTCTTGGCGGGGCAGTGCCCGAAACAAAACCAACTCCAGTATTTCTTGATCAGGAAGGGATGTTTGTCCGGCCTCAGAGAGCCTATCGCGCAGTGCCTTGCGTTCGTGTGCGATCAGCACGGCAGGCCGGCTGCACGGCCAGTCAATGGGTGTGGCTTCGTCCAGATCGAAAAGGTTGCTGGCTTCGGCAAATGCGGGATGTGAGTCGTTCATCAGGTAAGGTTCGCAAAACCTGATTACTGGATGGTTAATCAGTTGCGAAGTTGGTGGTTTAGGACAGGAATAACCCTGCCCTAAACCTTAGCTTTTCATCGCATCCCAGAAGGATTTGACAGAAGAGAAGAAGCTGCTGCTTTCCGGATTGTTCTCTGATGAGAGCTCATCAAACTCCTTAAGGAGTTCTTTTTGACGCGCTGTTAGATTGACAGGTGTTTCCACGGCCATTTCGATGAACATGTCACCAGAGTTGTTTCCACGTATCGCTGGCATTCCTTTGCCACGAAGGCGCATCTGGCGACCCGCTTGACTGCCTGCTGGAATCTGCACGCGACCACGGCCACCATCGATGGTTGGCACCTCGATGCTGCCACCCAAGGCTGCCGTGCTCATTGATACAGGAACGCGGCAGAACAGGCTTAGGCCATCACGCTCAAACAACTTGTGATCAGATACTTCGATAAAGATATAGAGATCACCTGACGGTCCACCACGCATGCCGGCTTCGCCTTCGCCTGAAAGGCGAATACGTGTACCTGTTTCGACACCAGCAGGGATGTTTACAGAAAGTGAACGGTCTTTTTCGACGCGGCCTGCACCAGAACAAGACTTGCAGGGGTTGTTAATAATCTGGCCCATGCCGGAACACGTTGGGCAAGAGCGCTCAACAGTAAAGAACCCTTGCTGAGCGCGCACCTTGCCCATGCCAGAACATGTTGGACATGTAGATGGTTCAGCACCACCTTCAGCGCCGGTACCTTCGCAGCCGTCACAGGCCAGCGCGGTTGGAACGTTGATGGTTTTTTGCATACCTGCAAATGCGTCTTCAAGCGAGATACGCAAGTTGTAGCGCAAGTCAGCGCCACGTGCTGCACGGCGCCCGCCGCCGCCACGTTGGCCGCCCATAAAATCGCCAAATAGATCATCGAATACGTCGGAGAATGCGCTGCCAAAGTCGCCTTGACCACCGCCGCCCTGGCGACCGCCACCGCCGCCGCCCATTCCGCCTTCAAAGGCAGCATGTCCGTAGCGATCATATGCAGCTTTCTTATCGCCGTCCTTTAGGACTTCGTAAGCTTCATTCGCTTCTTTAAATTGGTCTTCGGCCTTTGGGTTGTCTGAATTGTGGTCGGGATGCAATTCGCGGGCTTTCTTGCGATAGCCTTTTTTGATCTCGTCCGCAGACGCGCCTTTGGCAATGCCAAGCACATCATAATAGTCACGTTTAGCCATGGATCAGGGTCCCCTTTGGAACATCAAAGGCCGGTCCATAAATCGGACCGGCCCTGTCGTTGTTCAGAGTGGCGCTTATGTGCGCTTGTCGTCGTCCAAATCTTCGAATTCAGCGTCGAGGATGTCGTCGTCGGCACCTTCATCTGCACCAGCTGGCTCAGACATGTCGTCGCCGCTTTCTTCTGCAGCCGCAGCTTTGTAGATCGCTTCGCCCAGCTTCATGGCCGCTTCGGTCACGTTCTGGATGCCTGATTTGATCTTGTCAGCATTGTCTGTTTCAAGATCGTCGTTCAGCGCAGCAATCGCCAACTCAATCGCCTCGATAGTAGTCGGGTCGACCTTGTCTTTGTGCTCTTCCATTGCTTTCTCAGTCGAGTGAACCAGGCTTTCTGCTTGGTTCTTCGCTTCGATCAGCTCTTTACGCTCTTTATCGGACTCAGCATTGTCCTCTGCATCTTGAACCATTTGCTCGATATCGGCGTCTGACAAACCACCAGAAGCTTGGATTGTGATCTGTTGCTCTTTACCGGTGCCTTTGTCTTTTGCGCCTACAGACACAATGCCGTTGGCGTCGATGTCAAAAGTCACTTCGATTTGTGGCAAACCGCGTGGCGCTGGTGGGATGTTTTCGAGATTGAAAGCACCCAACATCTTATTGTCTTGCGCCATTTCACGTTCGCCTTGGAAGCAGCGAATAGTCACAGCGTTTTGGTTGTCTTCAGCAGTTGAGAAGATTTGTGATTTCTTGGTAGGGATTGTTGTGTTGCGGTCGATCAAACGTGTGAACACGCCACCCAAAGTTTCGATGCCCAAGGACAGTGGTGTCACGTCCAATAGAACAACGTCTTTTACGTCGCCTTGTAGAACGCCCGCCTGAATTGCTGCGCCCATGGCAACAACTTCGTCTGGGTTAACGCCTTTATGTGGCTCTTTACCGAAGAATTTAGTCACTTCTTCGATTACGCGTGGCATACGTGTCATACCACCAACCAAGACGACTTCGTCGATGTCAGAAGCTGAGATACCCGCGTCTTTAAGCGCAGCAGCACATGGCTTCATTGATGCTTTGATCAAATCGCCAACAAGGCTTTCCAATTTCGCACGAGTCAATTTCATGACCATGTGAAGTGGCTGGCCTGTAGAACCCATTGAGATAAACGGTTGGTTGATCTCTGTTTGGTTTGCAGAAGACAATTCGATCTTGGCTTTCTCAGCAGCTTCTTTCAGACGCTGCAAAGCCATCTTGTCTTGTGTCAGATCAACAGAGTGCTCTTTTTTGAATTCTTCGGCAAGGTAGTTGACGATGCGCATGTCAAAGTCTTCGCCGCCCAAAAAGGTGTCGCCGTTTGTTGATTTAACTTCGAACAGGCCATCGTCGATTTCGAGGATGGTTACGTCAAATGTACCGCCGCCAAGGTCATAGACCGCGATGGTTTGTGTTTCTTTTTTGTCCAAGCCATATGCCAGCGCAGCAGCTGTTGGCTCGTTGATGATACGCAGAACTTCAAGGCCAGCAATCTTGCCAGCGTCTTTGGTTGCTTGACGCTGTGCGTCGTTGAAATATGCAGGAACAGTAATGACCGCTTGGGTCACTTCTTCGCCAAGGTATGACTCGGCTGTTTCTTTCATCTTGCCAAGAATGAAGGCAGAGATTTGGGAAGGTGAATATTTTTCGCCTTTGGCTTCAACCCATGCATCACCGTTGCCGCCATCGATGACGTTGAACGGAAGGTTCTTTTTGTCTTTGGCCAAGTGCGCGTCGTCATTGCGACGACCGACTAGGCGTTTGACACCAAAGATTGTGTTTTCAGGGTTTGTTACTGCTTGGCGTTTTGCAGGCTGACCTACAAGGCGTTCATTGTCGGTGAAGGCCACGATAGAGGGCGTGGTGCGTGCGCCTTCAGCGTTTTCGATAACGCGAGGCTGACTGCCGTCCATAATAGCAATACAGGAGTTGGTCGTTCCGAGGTCAATACCAATTACTTTGGCCATATTTTCGATCCCTTTTCATATCATAAGGCGATGTGGCGAGGCGTTGACCCTTTTTGGCGTCATTGCCCCGATAATGATGTCACGCAAAACTGGTCGCTCTGCGCGGTTCGGAGGGTATATAAGGAGGGTAAATGCCCCCTGCAACCATTGTGGCGCAGGTATTTGCGTGAATCTTTACCTAATGAGGTACTTATGTCGGTTCTTAAGCTACGCGGGTTCGAAATTCACAAGGGATTGCTTGGTTCAGCGGAGCAATTAACATTGCTGGAAGCTGTGCGGGATATTGCAAAAGCGGCTCCCGTTTTCTCTCCGATGACCCCATATGGCAAGCCAATGAGTGTTAAGATGACTTCGGCTGGCATGTTTGGTTGGTACTCTGACTCTCATGGCTATGAATACCGAAGGGTTCACCCGAATGGCATGCCTTGGCCCGTGATCCCTGCGGAAGTTTTGGGTATTTGGGAAAAAGTTTCAGGTGTCGAGCGGTCACCCGAATGCTGCCTCGTCAACTTTTATGGCCAAGATGCCAGGATGGGGCTGCATCAGGATAAAGATGAGGCCAGTTTTGAGTACCCGGTGGTTTCGGTATCTTTAGGTGATGAAGGGCTTTTGCGCGTGGGTGGCACAGAACGTGGCGGTAAAACGGATTCTATATGGCTGCAATCGGGCGATGTCGTCGTAATGGGTGGAGAGGCCAGATTGGCCTATCACGGTGTTGATCGCATCCGATTTGGGTCGTCAAATTTGTTGCCAAATAGTGGGCGGATCAACCTGACCCTAAGGGTTGTAAACTGATCGCCAACTTTGCGTCTTCAAAGCGCTAGGTTATCTGCGCGCATCCCAACTTACTGAAGCATGTCTGCGTGTGTAAAATTCACCCATTAGCCCCAACATGAGCAACGCAATGGTGACATAAATTGCATATTCCCAATTGCTGTTACGAGGGAAGTAATTGATAAACGCAAATCCGCGAGCTTGGTCGATCAAGTGGAACAAGGGATTCCAATCGAACATTGCCAACATAAAGCTGGGCAAAGAGTTCGCGACGAACATCTTGCCTGACGCAATCATGTTTGCACGCATATAAAGTGTAGACATAACTGAAACGCCAGTTGGGAACCATGGTTTCAACGCGAGCAAGGCCAGACCCAAAGCAACACCAGATATCCAAGCAATCATCAGCATTGCGAACGCTGAGGCTGGATCGTCAATTTCGACTGGAATTACAATAACGTGGTAGCCATACAAAATAATGAACAGAGACGCTATTTGGACGTACAGCGCGCCCAAAGCTGCTGCCATTATTGAAATAATGGTATTCATCGGGGCGTGCTGCATCATTGCGCTTGCGGGGCCTTCCGATCCAAGAACTGCTGTGAGTGTTTTCGTGTGTGTCATGAAAAGAAAGATTCCGGTCATGATGTATACAAGAAAATCGCCACGTATCGCGGCACCACGCAGGCCAAGAATAGAGAACATCAGGTAGAAGACGCCTACAAAAATTGCGACTTGAAGCATGTTAACTGCAAGGGCGAGGAACGCGTTGTTGTGCTGCTTCCTGACGCTTCGAACGATAGATCAATTCAGCGATCGCTATTGCCGACGAAAAACCACCGGTTGGCTTGCGAGCGGATTGGAACTGTACCATTTTCGATTTACCTCAAGTAAATATTGGAGCTGCACGGAATTCTTGCCGTTCCGTTCCGCTCATATCATAAGAGACATAAGTAGGCATATCAACAAAATGCTATCACCCAATACGTGAGCAGGAGAATGCACGTGAACTATGACGATTTGATCCCAGTTATCCGTAAGCTGGCGCTTGAAGCTGGCGACAAGATCATGGAAATTTACCAAGCCGATGATTTTGATGTAAAACTGAAGTCAGACGAAAGCCCTGTGACGGCAGCGGACGAAGCAGCAGATGCCATTATTTCTGTTGGTTTGCGTGCTGCATTCCCTAATGTGATGCTGGTGACGGAAGAACAATCAGACACCCACACAATTAAGGGTGATACATTTTTGATCGTTGATCCACTTGATGGAACTAAAGAATTCATCCACCGCCGCGGCGATTTTACAGTTAACATTGCGATGGTCGAAGGTGGCGTTCCAACTCGGGGAGTCGTTTATGCTCCTGCAAAGAACCGCATGTTCTTTACCCTAGCTGATGGTCAAACAGTTGAAGAAGTTGGGGCTTTGGACAAAGATGCCATGGGAACATTAATTCCTTTATCTGTGTCTAAGGCGGACAATACGGCGTTGATGGTGGTGGCGTCGAAATCTCATCGTGATCAGGCAACTGATGACTACATCAACAAATACGCAGTCAATGATATGAAAAGTGCCGGCTCGTCTTTGAAATTCTGCTTGATCGCGACGGGCGAGGCAGATGTATATCCTCGCCTTGGACGTACGATGGAATGGGACACGGCTGCTGGCCACGCAGTCTTGCTCGGTGCTGGTGGTGATGTGGTTCGCTTCGACGACCAAACACCGCTTAAGTATGGCAAAGCAGATTTTGCCAACCCATTCTTTATAGCCTTTGCACCTTCCGTTGAATTGAAACCAGCATAATGACCGT
>JAGSGK010000270.1 GCA_023955215.1 Paracoccaceae bacterium | reverse complement strand
GATCGGAGCGCAATCGGTATAGCCCGACAAATCATCCAACTGATGGGCGAATTCATGCATCACAACGTTGTGGCCATCATCATCATTTGATGCACCTTGTACGGTATGTTGCCACGACAAGATTACCGGGCCACGTGCCCAACTCTCTCCGATACGCACGGTTTCGCGTTCGCGCACGACATATCCATGGCGTTCTTTGGTGCGGGATTTGAACGCGCCTGGATAAACTAGGATTGTTTGCAAATTTTGGTACCACATGTCGTTGTTGGCAATTAACAAACATGCTTGGGCGGCAATGGATAATTTCACCTCATCTGTCACCTCGAAACCATCGCAACCAATGAATTCCACATCATTTAAAAATAGCTTAATTTTACCTTCAAGTGGGCGCAGGAGTTCAGTGGGTAGGCGCTGATAAATCGGGGCAGATTGTGAAATGATTTTACGGGCTTCTTCGGTCAACCGTGTGTTTAAAATTTTTTGGCGAGTTCGGTGTTTTGACCATCGCCAAATACCATACACACCGATCACCACCGGAAATAGAAGCAGTAGAAGTGGCATGGGTACGAAGAAACTCCTGTTTTCAAATGCGATAGTGAAAGATCAGTATGGCATTCACAAGGCATAGTTTTTCATGGCCTTTTAATTGGCATTTTTTTAATGCATATCTATATTTATGCCCCGTTCGAATCCACAGGTGAAACGTTGAAAAAGATTGCCAGAACATTATCCGTTGCACCCATGATGGATTGGACGGATCGGCACTGCCGCTATCTGCATCGTCAATTAAGTGGGCAAGCTTTGCTGTATACTGAGATGGTCACATCCCCCGCACTTGTACGTGGTGGAGCAATGCATTTGTTAGACCATGACGTGGCTGAACACCCTGTCGCGTTGCAACTTGGCGGTTCTGATCCGGTTGAATTGGCCAAGGCTGCGCGCATGGGGGCAGATGTTGGGTATGACGAGATTAACCTGAATGTTGGTTGCCCGTCTGACCGTGTTCAATCGGGGACGTTTGGCGCTGTGTTAATGAAACACCCTGCGTTGGTTGCCGAATGCGTGGCGGCTATGCGCGCTGAAGTAGACGTTGAGGTGACTGTTAAGTGCCGCATTGGTGTTGACGATCAAGACCCTGAAGAGGTCCTTCCTGAGTTTCTAGCGCGGATCGTTGGGGCGGGGTGCGAACGTGTCACAATTCATGCGCGCAAGGCTTGGCTTAAAGGCCTTAGCCCGAAGGAAAACCGTGAAGTGCCACCTTTGGATTATGAATTGGTTCACAAGATGAAAGGGTATTTCCCCAACTTGCATATTTCTGTGAATGGTGGTGTGACATCGCTCGAACAGGCATGCGATTTCTTAGAAAATGGATTAGACGGAGTCATGGTTGGCCGTGCTGCATATCATCAGGCCAGTGACATCCTAAGCGCTGCGGATCCGATCATCTTTGGCGTTGGCGAGGTAACGACCGCAGAACAAGCCGTACACAAAATGCTACCCTATATCGAAGCACATCTGATGGCAGGTGGCCGCCTAAACCAAGTGACCCGTCATATGTTGGGTTTGTTTGCGGGTCGCCCTGGGGCACGTGGGTGGCGACGTATGCTGTCCGATGATGGCAATAAACCGGGTGCAGGGCCCGAACTGGTTCTGGCGGCGCTCGCGCAAATGGCGCAGACTGCTCAAGAAGTCGAAGCCGCACAAGCGGGATAATTCAAAGGAAATATCATGCCTGAGACGATGTTGTTGATCCAAATGCTTGTTGTTCTTTTGGTCATTGGTGCCTTTGCTGGCGTCCTTGCGGGGCTCTTAGGGGTCGGCGGTGGTATCGTTCTTGTGCCTGCATTCTTTTATGCATTTCAGACGCTTGGTTATGATGGTCCGCAATTGATGCAGATGTGTCTGGCAACCTCATTGGCGACGATAATCGTAACATCCGTGCGATCAGTTCACAGCCACCATAAAAAGGGTGCTGTTGATTGGGATATTTTGCGCGGCTGGGCTCCGGGCATTGCTTTGGGCGCTGTTGTCGGCATGTTGGTTGTTTCGCAACTGCGTTCCACTACTCTGCAGGCGATCTTTGGCGTTCTGGCGCTGATCGTCGGTGTTTACATGAGCTTTGGACGTGCAGAGTGGCGTCTGGGACAAGCGATGCCAAAAGGGCCGCTGCGGATCGTTTTATCGCCATTGGTTGGGTTTATGTCTGTATTGATGGGCATAGGTGGGGGCAGCTTTGGCGTGCCGTTGATGAGCCTGTTCAACACGGCTATTCACCGCGCAGTCGCTACGGCTGCAGGGTTCGGCGTGGTTATTGCCGTGCCTGCAGTGATTGGCTTTCTTTTCGTCGATATGAATATGGACGTACCGCCACTTACCATTGGGGCGGTCAATCTTATCGCGTTCGGGATCATCATTGCCATGACGTTGGTCACTGCCCCGTGGGGCGTGAAATTGGCGCATTCGATGGACGCTAAACCCTTGAAGCGCGCGTTCGGTGTATTCCTCGTACTGGTCGCGGTAAACATGTTGCGAAAAGCGTTGATGGGTTAACTAGCGCTTTAGTCGCGCGGCCCGACCACCGCGCCGCCCTTTGGGGGTGGATTGGCGGGTTGGCAGCTCTGCCATGATCTCTGAGCGCTCATCAGGGTGCATTTTAGACCAACGCCCAATTTCGTCTATGGAACGATTGCAGCCAGTACACAGCCGTGTTTCGGGGTGCACTACACAGATTTGAATGCACGGGCTTTCAATTTCGTTGCGCCGCCAAACTGGAGGGGGCATCATGATGCTTTCCTCACGACTTGTAAGCGGTCTAACAGTCCTTGCAGGATAAAGCCCGCTGCGACGTGGTCAATGACCTCAGAGCGGCGTTTGCGGGATGTATCAGCCTCGAGCAAAGCACGTTCAGCGGCAACGGTGCTCAGGCGCTCATCCCAAAATGTGATCGGACCTGGCCATAGCTTTTCAAGGTTGCGCGCAAAGGAACGGGTGGATTGGCACCGCGCCCCTTCTGATCCATCCATGTTGCGCGGAAGTCCAAGGACTAAGCCACATATCTCTCGCTTTTCAATGACTTCAATCAGGCGTGCGGCATCAAGGCCGAATTTCTTACGCTTGATTGTTTCCAAAGGAGAAGCAACTCCGAGAAAGGTATCAGAAACGGCCAGCCCAATGGTAACGGTTCCCAAATCCAATCCAATGATCGGGCGCATCGGCTTAAGGGCAGCGCTGAACTCTGTGACGTCTTCCAGTATCATTCGGCCACTCCAGCGCGTTGTGCAGCTCGTGTGATCAGGTCCAAACTGGACGGATCATCGGCAAACACGGTTTCAGCATTCTTGTAGATAGCAAATGCCTGTTCCGTGCGCCCAAGTACACCCAATGCACCAATCAACTGCGCCCATTCTTCCGCCGGACCGCCGTCTGTGGCAAGGCGATCAGACAATCCCGATACCATACCTTCGATCATTTGAATGCGTTCAGCCCCCGTCATTTCAGCCGCAGCTTCGATGTCCGCAGCTGTTGGGCCATTTGCAGGACGGTCCGGGCGGCCATTGCCGATGGTTGGAATTTGATAGTTTTCACCAGCGCGTTGCGCCATTTCGGGGATCTGCTCTAGGATGGGCGCAATCCATGGCGCGCTTTCGGGGCCAATCTGCAAAAGGCGATCCCAAATGCGAAACGCCATGTCAGGCCGCCCAGTTTGTGCCAACATCAGGCCGACATAGTAACGCGCAATACCATTGTTAGGATCGCGGGTTAGAACAGCGCGGGCGGCTTGTTCTGCTTCTGGGGACACATATCCACCCGCCGCAAGAACTAACAGATCAGCATAACCAGTAAAATCTTCAACGGTCGCGGTTTCACCTTTCAGCTCAATAATGCGCCCCTGTGACTGATAGGCACTTATAAAATTGCCTAAGTTGGATTCGTTTTGCACAAGCAAAGCATGGCCTTGTATGTCATCAGGGCGTTCAGCAACAGTGTCCCGTAAGGTTTGGACAAGCTGCAGGTAGTCCACATTAAACTCAGCAACTGGGGGTAAATCAGTTAGGCTGGCTTCGGCGCGTGCTTGAGATGGGCGGGTTTCGCGCAAAGAGT
>JAGSGK010000114.1 GCA_023955215.1 Paracoccaceae bacterium | reverse complement strand
GTGGGCGAATCCAACAGGGGTATCAAGTGTACCGTCATAGACAGGCAACCGCGTTAGGCCGCTTTCTTTGAACTTAGCAACCAGTTCTTCCAAGGACACAGTTATTGAGACTGCAATAATATCGGCCTTGGGCAAAGCGACGTCTTCTACCCGCATACGGCGCAGGTTCAACATGCCATGGCTATATTTGAAACGTGCCGGCTGCGGGGTCGTTTGAACTTCTGCGCTTACATCAGTTGGGCTGAGCGTCGCAATCAAGCGGGTTAGAAACCCAGCTTTTCGCGTCGGTGTCCCATTGGTTTCAGATGGTTCCAAAACAGGTACGGCAATCGTTGTGGTGGTCGCTACATTGTCTGACTGCGCGCGTTGCGCTGCGCCAGACGATCCGTCGTCAGTGTCGCCCATTGGGTTCCGTTCTGTAGAGGCAGGGAATTCTGCCAGTTCATCGCGGCAGAGTGGTCTGCCTATGTTGTGTAATATGGGTCATCTATGCCCATTTTTTCAAGTATTTCCACCTCTAACGCTTCCATCAACGTGGCATCTTGGTCACGCACGTGATCAAAACCTAGCAAATGAAGCGCCCCGTGGATCATCAAGTGCATCACATGGTCTTGTATGACCTTACCTGCAGCCGCCGCTTCGGATGCACAAGTATCATAGCTGATTGCAATGTCGCCCAATTCAACACCACCCATAAGATCGGCGATTGGGCTATCGGGAAGTCCACCCGCAACCTGGGAACTAAGTTCTGCAGCAGGCCAACTTAACACATTGGTGGCAGTTGGTTTTTCGCGAAAATCCGCATTCAGTTCAGTGATCCGTGCATCACCACAAGCGAGAATAGCGACCTCAACATCCTCACCATCAATCTGAAGACGGTCTAAAACGCCAGCAACTGCCTGATCCGCAATGGCTTGTAAGTCAACGGCAAGCCATCGTTTGTCTTCGACAACAATATCGACTTCAGCGATGCCCTGGTCTTTGACCATCAAGTGGACCGGTTATGAGGCTCGTCCGCCTCATACGCCTCGATAATTGCAGCAACCAAAGGATGACGGACCACGTCTTTCGACGTGAAGTAGTTGAAGCTGACTTTAGGAATTTTGCTAAGCAGGCGTTCTGCATCTGCTAATCCTGATGGAACACCACGCGGCAGATCGATTTGTGTGCGGTCACCCGTAATGACCATTCTTGATCCCTTACCGAGACGGGTCAAAAACATCTTCATTTGCATCGTTGTGGCATTCTGCGCTTCATCCAAAACCACATAAGCACTGGACAGTGTGCGGCCACGCATGAAGGCTAAGGGTGCAATTTCAATGATTTTTTCTTCACGTAGCTTTGCCAGTTGTTTGCCCGGTAGAAAGTCATTCAACGCATCATAAAGCGGCTGCATGTATGGATCGACTTTTTCTTCCAGCGCTCCAGGCAGGAACCCCAATCGCTCACCTGCTTCAACGGCCGGACGAGATAAGATGATCTTATCGACCTTGCCAGAGAGGAACATCGAAACACCAACAGCTACAGCAAGATAGGTTTTACCAGTACCTGCAGGGCCAATGCCGAACGCCAATTCGTTTTCAAACAACGATTGTACATAGGTTTTTTGTGCATCGGTGCGTGGTTCAACCAATTTCTTGCGGGTCTTAATCTCAAAACGTGCGCCAACGGGCATTTCCAATTGATCACCTTTGACCAAATTGCGCTTGCCCGCGTCTTCATCTGGGCCACCCATCCGCAGTTCACGATCGACATCCGCGGCCTCAACTTCACGGCCATTGACGCGGCGTTGGTATAGAGCGTTCAAAATTTCAATCGCACGGTCGCGTGCAATGTCATCACCCATCACAACAATCGAATTGCCACGCCGCACAATTTGCACTTCGAGTAATGTTTCAATTGTTGTTAGGTTGCTGTCGAATTCTCCACACACATCCATCAACAAACGGTTGTCAGGGAATTCAACCCGTGCTTCGGGGTTCGAAGGTTTAGACCCTGTAGAGTCTAGAGGTACGTCGCTGGGGGACAAAAATGCGCTCCTGATTCACGGTTGATCTGTCTTTTCACAAGGGTGGCGTTTTCATCGACTGGACACAATAGGACAAAAGTGACTTTTCATCATTCGCAAAAAAATGGGCCGCAGCGATCGTCGCTACAGCCCAAATTCTAAATTTGATGGATGGCTTAGATCGGATCGCCAAATGTCGAACCATCTTTGAACGGGCCAGTCGCCGTGTTCGGTGGTGCAACACCTGAACATACAGGTTTGCCGTATTTGTCGAGACGTTGAGACAAATAGCCCTCAACACCGTCGTCGATGATCCAGTGATCACAGCCGTTTGGATCGACCCAAACACCCGCAACCAATTGGCTTAGGTGCTTTTTGTCAAAGCCACGGTCGATTGTTTTGTCTGACTTGTTGCCGCCGCCAGCAACTTCGCACGCACCCAAAGAGGCGACTAACGAGCAAGCAGTAATGATTTTTACAAAGGTCATTTCTTGATCCCCTTAACGAATACAGATGATTTCGACACGGCGGTTTTGTTGCATACCGTGTGCCGTTTTGTTTGAAGCTGCTGGCATACGTTCACCGTAGCCACGAACGTCGGCGATACGTGCGCCTGAGCTTTGGGCGATCCGAGCGACAGAAGACGCACGATTGTATGATAGCTTCATGTTGTATTCATCAGAAGCACGCGCATCGGTGTGGCCCGTGATGATGTAGCTGGTTGCGCCAGTTTGTTGGAAGAACTGAGCCAAACGCTCACGTCCTGCACCAGAAATTTTCGCGCTATTGGTAGCGAAGAACTGGTCGGAGTTCATGACGCCACAAACGTTACCACGGCGGCAAACCGGAATACCCTGACGGTTTGTGTGAGGCGACATGTAGCCTTCAACACCGTCGTCCATAACCCAGTATTCACATCCATCCGGATCGATCCAGACAGTTGGGACATATTGATTGTCTTGCGCTTTTTTGCGTCCGAAAAGACCTTGCGCAGACGCGCTTGTTCCTAGCAGTGACAAAGCTACTGCCGCTGCAGCTGTCCCAGCCAGAACGTTACGTACGGCATTAGAAAACTTATATCCCACAGCCCAGTTCCTTTTTTTTTGTTCCGCCGCAAAAGCCTTGGGCGTCAAAAAACGCTGGCTCGTGCTATTATTACGCATTGATAGGTAATAATTGACGCTATGTGAAAGTGTATTCACAAGATGTGGTGGTTTAACCCTGATCACTCACAAAAAAGTTGCGCTTTTGAAGCTTTCAAAGCCGGATAATGCTGCGTTTACCCTACGAGAGAAGTTCGCCTTTCAGCGAATTTGTACCCGCATCAACGATTCTCACCTTTGCTATATCCCCGACTTGGGCATTTGCATTGGCAACATGCACCGCGTGTAGGTACTCGGATTTGCCAACCATTTGCCCTTCATCGCGTCCAGGCTTTTCAAACAGAACGCTGACTTCACGACCAATCATACAGTCTTGAATTTCGCGCTGATGCTTTGTGATCAAAGCCTGCAAACGTTGCAAGCGATCATCCGCCTCAGCGGCATCAACCAAGGCGCGTTCCGCTGCGGGCGTGCCTGGACGTGTGGAATATTTGAAGGAATATGCGTAGCCGTATTTAACTTGTTCAACCAGATCGAGGGTCTCTTGAAAATGCGCCTCAGTCTCTTCGGGGAAACCCACGATAAAGTCACCTGACAATACAATATCAGGGCGCGCTGCGCGAATACGTTCAATCACACGCAAGTAGCTTTCCGCGGTGTGGCTACGGTTCATGCGCTTAAGAATGTGGTCGCTGCCAGACTGAACCGGAAGATGAAGATACGGCATCAGTTTTGCACAGTTGCCGTGCGCTTCGATCAACTCATCTGTCATGTCATTGGGGTGGCTGGTCGTAAAACGAATGCGCTCGAGCCCGTCCACCTTATCCAGTTCCCAGATAAGCTGTGCTAATGTGTAGTCGGTCCCTTTAGGGCCCGCGCCGTGGTACGCATTAACATTCTGACCAAGTAGCGTAATTTCGCGCACGCCGCGTTCAACAAGATTGCGTGCTTCATCGAGGATACGTGTGACAGGACGGCTCACTTCTGCCCCCCGTGTGTAGGGCACAACACAAAAGGCACAAAATTTGTCACAACCTTCTTGAACAGTCAGGAACGCCGTCGGGCCACGTGGGGCTTTGGGGCGTGCTTTAAGTTTCTCGAATTTGTCTTCTTCGGGAAAATCAGTGTCCAAGGCGCGTTTGCCCTGCTGAATCAATGCCTCCATCTCTGGAAGGCGGTGATAAGATTGCGGCCCAACAACCAAATCGACCAACGGCTGACGACGCATAATTTCGCCGCCTTCAGCCTGTGCAACACATCCAGCCACACCAATCTTAAGATCAGGCTTAGCCTCTTTGAACTTTTTCAACCGGCCCAAGTCAGAATAGACTTTTTCAACCGCTTTTTCGCGGATGTGGCAAGTGTTTAGCAGAATCATATCTGCATCTTCTTGGCTTTTCGTTTCGACATACCCCTCGCCGCCCAGCGCTTCGGCCATGCGTTCGCTGTCATAGACGTTCATCTGGCAGCCGAAGGTTTTGATGAAGAGCTTCTTTGGGCTAGTCATAGTCATGATCCGGTATGATTTTGGCGGTTGGGCGTCATCTAGCAGGGGCAAGTCCCGCTTGCAATGCGCGCCGATTTGAAGGAATTTAGCAACAACACTTAAAACGAGCATCCAATGCAATACAAAGACCTAGAGACTTTCTTAAAAGACGGGGCCGCGGCCTTGGCCAAAGGGCCTGTCGCGATAATTCTCGTTGAGGATGATGTGGAAATTGCAACGACACTGCGCCATCATCAGCAGGCAGGATTCGCCAGTCTCATCGTCTTCATGCCCGACGTGTTTGAATTGCCGCGCGATCTTCAAGACGTGGTTCACCGCGTTGGATATAACATGGCACGTGAAGGTGCGATGGAACTTGCGGTCAACAGCGTGATTGCTGCGGCCCCCGGTCTTTGGATGTACTACTGCTTTAACGCAGAGTATTTGTTCCACCCATTTTGCGAAACACGTACTGTTGGCGAAATGCTGTCGTTCCATACCGAGGAACGCCGCGATGCGATGCTCACATACGTGGTCGATCTTTATTCTGACGATCTAGACACCAACCCAGATGCCGTGTCCTTGGATCGCGCGCACCTTGACCGCTCTGGTTATTACGCTTTGGCGCGCCCAGACATAGACAACCACAACCACCCTAAAGAACGTCAATTGGATTTCTTTGGTGGATTACGCTGGCGCTATGAAGAACACGTCCCTCTGACCCGCCGTAAGATTGACCGCATTGCACTCTTCAAATCCAAAGAGGGGCTGAAACTGCGGGAAGATCACACATTTGATGACGAAGAATACAATACATATGCCTGCCCGTGGCATCACAACCTGACCTCTGCCATCTGTTCGTTCAGAACAGCCAAGGCATTGAAACAGAATCCAGGCAGTACCTTCGACATCCCAACCTTCAAATGGCACAACTCTGCAGCCTTTGAATGGCATTCACGTCAGTTGCTTGATCTGGGGCTGATGGAACCGGGACAGTGGTTCTAATATAAATCTAAATTCGCGGACCGAGTTAGCGTTCAAATAATGTCGGGAACCAATCAGATCGAAGCTTTTGTCCGGGCGTCATATCATGTCCGGGAAATGGTGGTGATGTTGGCCCTGGGCGTTCCACATAGCGTGCATCATCCCCAAGCAAGCGCAGCGAAAATGCCCGCCGCCTTGTTGTGGCCTCGTTCCCACGCGCCCCGTGCAGAATATTATAGTTAAACGCCACAGCGTCGCCGGGTTCCAGCTCCCACTCAACGACTTTCACCCCTTCGGCATCCGGATCTGGCACAGCCATATACGTCTCGTCGTCTGGGTAGAAATTTGTTTCGCTAAGCCAACGTGTCGGCAAAACTGGTTTTTCCCACAAATGCGACCCGGCAACGCAGCGCAAGCTGGCATTTGCTACCGCATCCAGAGGCGACCAAAAGCTAACCGTTTGTTGGCCCTCAACGAAATAATACGGACCATCCGTGTGCCAAGGTGTCGGCTTTGAGGTACCGGGCTCTTTGACCAGAACGTGATCATGGAACAATTGCACCGAATTGGACCGCATAAGATCCGCGCCAACTTCGGCAGCTGCAGAGTTGCGAATAACATTTTCAAATTCAGGAATGCGACTCCAGTTGCAGTAATCATCGAAGAAACGCCCCGCCTCACCCTTATGCAAATTCTCTGCGGCATATGGCCCGGGATCAGACATGTTGCGGGCGACGCCATCGCGCAAGGTTTCCACTTCATCAGCAAACAATCCTTTGATCATAACAACCCCGTCCTTCTGGAAGGTATCGATGTGATCTTGCGTAATAAGTGGATGGGTCATGCATGTGCTCCTGAACTCTTAGGCGCACGCTAGTTTGCAATCATGTGTTAGGGCAAGCCCATCACGTGAAATGCAAACTCAAACTTGGGCTAATTTTTGGCTTTGCGGCGCAAACGGATGACGACATCCACGGATGCGATCTCTGCACCTTCAGGTGCATCTGGCAACTGCGCGATTACCAACTGCTCTGATGGAGCATCAGTCAATCTGGCTTCGTCTTCCCAGTAAAAATGCGGGTGATCATGTGTATTGGTGTCAAAGTAGCTTTTCGAACCATCAACAGTGACCTCTTGCATCAGTCCTGCGTCACAAAACGCGCTCAGAGTATTATAAACAGTCGCAAGCGAAACCGCATTGCCTTTAGCATGGGCTGCGTCGAACAGGCTTTCGGCTGTGACGTGACGGTGTTGACCATCTCCAACCAGCAACGCCGCCAAAGTCACGCGTTGACGCGTTGGGCGAAGCCCAGCGGTTGCCAACCAGTTCGTGCCTATCTGTTCTTGCGACATTACAATTGAGCCTTTGCAAACCATTCTCAATCAACATCTAGTGTGACCAGCGCATGTTTTCAATTCCTTTCCATGAATTGGGCATAAACTGCACATTTCCGCGCTGATCGCCCAATATTACTGTCAAACCCCGCTCACAATGCATCGCAAAGACCACATCAGGTTTCTAAGCGCACAACAACGACGCCCTACCCTTGCAGGACCACAAATTGCGATGGTAAAGGGGGGTAACACTAAATACGATATGGAGAGCCGCCAACATGTCCCTTTACCCAACAAGCTTTGACAAGGACGACCTACTAAAATGTTCGCGCGGCGAACTGTTCGGCGAAGGCAATGCACAATTGCCAGCCCCACCCATGTTGATGATGGACCGTATCACGGACATCTCTGGCGATGGCGGCGAACATGGCAAGGGGCACGTTGTTGCAGAATTCGACATCACGCCTGACCTTTGGTTCTTTGACTGCCACTTCCCTGGCAACCCAATCATGCCAGGCTGCTTGGGCCTAGATGGCCTTTGGCAGCTTACCGGATTTAACCTTGGCTGGCGCGGCTGGCAGGGCCGTGGCTATGCATTGGGTGTAGGCGAAGTTAAATTGACCGGCATGGTGCGCCCTGACCGCAAGAAACTCACTTATAAAATCGACTTTACCAAAGCGATCCAAACCCGCCGCCTCACAATGGGTGTAGCCAACGGGATTGTAGAAGCAGACGGCGAAGTCATCTACATGGTCAAAGACATGAAAGTTGCATTGTCTGAAACCTAATCCTACTTCGGTTTAAGTTGTAAAAACATGATCGGGTCGGTTCCAAGACCCAGCACAGAACAAGGAGAGCGCCATGCGCCGCGTTGTCGTCACAGGTTTGGGGATCGTCTCAAGCATCGGTAATAATGTTGAAGAGGTGCTTGCAAGCTTGCAGGCCGGAACTTCTGGCATCGTCGCGAGCCCAGAAATGGCCGAGCACGGTTTTCGCAGCCAGATTGCTGGCACGCTCAAACTGGATGTCGCCGAACACGTCGACAAACGCACCCTTCGTTTCATGGGTCAAGCAGCGGCTTACGCCCACATTGCTATGGCCCAAGCCATTGCTGACGCGGGTTTGACTGAAGCTGAAATCGTGAATGAACGCACGGGCCTTGTTGCAGGTTCTGGTGGTCCTTCCACCTCTGCAATGCTGACAGCGCACCAAACGGTTGCAAAGACAGGTGCTACAAAACGCATCGGCCCATTCGCAGTTCCAAAATGCATGTCATCCACCGTCAGCGCGAACCTCTCAACCGCTTACAAGATAAAAGGGATCAACTATTCGATCACCTCTGCTTGTTCCACATCCCTCCACTGCATCGGCAACGCAGCGGAACAGATCATGATGGGCAAACAAGACGTTATGTTCGCAGGCGGCGGCGAAGAGCTGGATTGGACATTATCCTGCCTGTTTGACGCTATGGGCGCGATGAGCAGCAAATATAACGACACGCCAGAACAAGCGAGCCGTGCCTTTGATGCCGACCGTGATGGTTTTGTGATTTCAGGTGGTGGCGGTATTGTTGTTCTTGAAGACCTAGATCACGCGTTGGCACGTGGCGCGAAAATCTATGCTGAAGTCACAGGCTACGCTGCTACGTCAGACGGCCACGACATGGTTGCGCCATCTGGCGAGGGCGGAGAACGCGCAATGCGCCTTGCCCTATCAACACTGCCAGAGGGCCGTAAAGTTGGCTACATCAACGCACACGGCACATCCACACCAGTCGGTGAT
>JAGSGK010000004.1 GCA_023955215.1 Paracoccaceae bacterium | reverse complement strand
TGTCATCAGTTTGGCGCAAGTCATCAAATTCGGATGAGGACTTGGCCGTCTCAATCACATTGCGATTGGACAGAACAACGCCCTTTGGTTTTCCCGTGGTGCCAGAGGTGTAAAGCATCACACAGGTGCTGTCGTAATTTAGCTTTGCAATACGTGCCTTCATCTCTGGCTCTAGTGCCGCGCGCTTTGAGCGCCCCGCTTCTTGGACTGCACTATATTGCGTTAGCTTTGCACTATCGTATTTGCGAAGACCCCGAGGATCGAGGTAAATCATCGCTTCAAATTCAGTAAGTTCGCCTTGGATTTCCATGACCTTGTCGACTTGTTCCTGATCACCAGCGATCACAAAACGCGCCCCACAATGGCTCATTGTATATGCCATCTCTTCGGCAGATGCGTCTTGGTACAAAGGCACCGGAACGGCCCCGACCATTTGTGCAGCCATCATTGACCAATACAAATACGGACGGTTGCGCCCGATGACTGCAATGAAATCGCCCTCAGCCACACCAAGATCAAGCAGACCTAAGGCAAGTGCCTCGATCTCGTCATTGGTCTGTGACCATGTCCAACTTTGCCAAATTCCAAACTCTTTTTCACGGTACGCAGGAGCGGACCCAAACTGAGTTGCGTTGCGGTGCAAAAGTGCTGGAACGGATATTAATCCGCCAGCGCCATCAAGCGTCTTCGACAATGTATTCTCCTCCCAAACCGGCAACAAAGGTTCCCGGCCACGATCACTTCAGCGATTCTATGTCACTCAAGGATGCTGGCTTTATCCTTTAGGTCAACTTTTTCCTGAAGGTTTCTCAATCCTAACGAATTGTAACAATGCTCGATCAGTGCTTGAATTCCCGGCAATCACCGCCCCACACTGGGCACGAAATCACGATCACTAAGGGGCCACACGTGACGCTCAATCGCGCTGCTACACATGCTATGACGGCTGCTGGTCTGAATTTGATCGGGCAGGCCTTGACCATATTCGACAGTGACCTTCGGCTGGCAGTCAGTAATGCGCCTTTCAAAGAAATGTTTGATCTTCCAGATGATTTGGTCGCGCCGGGTGCACCCTTTGAAGATACTATTCGTCACCTCGCTTTGCGCGGTGAGTACGGTGACATTGATGACCTTGAAGCTTTTGTGGCAGAGCGGATCGAAGTCGCCCGTGCGTTTGAACCTCACTATGTTGAGCGCCATCGCTCCAACGGCACGGTCATATCTGTGGAAGGATCCCCCCTACCCCAAGGCGGGTGGATCACAGTCTATACAGATATCACCAGCACCAAAAAACAAGAGACGCTGCTACGTGCCCGCTCTGAGGAACTGACGGATCAGGTCTTGGCCCACGCCGAAGAACTGGCCAGTACAAACCGTGCACTGGCCGGGACAGTATCTGCGCTTGGCGAAACGAAACGGCACCTTACAGAAGTAGAGGCGCGGACACGTCTAACGACCGAAATGATGCCCGCGCACATCGCCCACATCGATGAGACGGGGCATTACACTTACTCCAATCGGCAACTCAGCACGATCATCCCAGGGCGCCCGAACAACATCATCGGCATGCATATTTCGGATGCACTTGGGTTGGGCGTTTACGAGAAAATCAAGCCCATGCTTCACGGTGCATTCGCTGGCGAGAACACTCTGACTGAGTTCACAGATGCCGCCAGCGCCCATCGCATCCGCGCTGCCTTTACGCCTGACACCCGTGGTGGTGCTTATGTTTTGTCCACCGATGTAACGTTGGAAACTCAAACGCGCGTAGCACTACAGCAAACCAGCAAACGTGAACTGGCCGCCCAAGTGACATCAGGACTGGCGCATGACTTCTCGAACTTACTCACCATCATTCTTGGGATGCAGTCCAAGTTGGCACGCCTTGATGAACTGCCCTCGGCTGCCAAACCCTTGATCGAAGGTACCTTAAATGCAGCAAAACGCGGTGGCGATCTATTGGGCAGCATTGCTGAGATTACCAGTCAACGTGTCCAACGCCCGCGTGTCACAGACTTGCACGCATTGCTGCGAGAGATGGAAACACTCGCGGCCCCGACTCTACCAGAGAACGTCGTTTTCACAGTGACCGATCAACTACCAAACAAAGCGGTTCTACTGGATCAAGGTGCGATTAAAGACGCGTTGCTTAATCTAATCCTGAACGCCCGTGACGCCTGTGGGTCGAACGGAACTATCAAACTTAGTGCATCAACGGTTCACAACACGTGGATCGAGTTTACGGTATCAGACACAGGGACGGGATTTTCCGAAGATGCCTTGAAGCACGCATGTGACCCATTTTACACGACCAAAGGTAGCGAAGGCACAGGGTTAGGCCTGCCCATGGTCTACGACATTACCAAGCTTGCTGGTGGCGACCTAAGGCTACAAAACACGCCAGAGGGCGGCGCATCAATCCGTCTGCGCCTGCCGCTGCGTTTTAGCCCTGAGGTCACTGGCGGCTTGGCTTTGCTGGTTGAAGACAACGACGATCTACGCGCGTTTTACCGCGATATGCTGACTGACATGGGGCACAGCGTTATTGAGGCAACTTCAGCAGATGAAGCCACCGCACTCATCGCCAGCCTGCCTGACATCGCCCTAATCCTATCTGATATCCGTCTAAGCGGTGAAGGTACGGGGCTGGATTTACTTAAGCGGATCGAAAAGGGAAAGACACCTGTCGTCCTTATGACCTCTTTGTCCCCAAATGACCCATTGCACCATGAGGCCCAAGCCGCGACAACTGTCCTTGCGAAACCATTCACAGCCTACGATCTGGCCAATGTCCTCAAACCGAAGGTGCAACAATGACAGCGCCGTTAGTAACCATTCTTGATGACGAGCCAGCCATTCGCACAATGTTGGCTGATGCGCTGGAGGATGCTGGTTTCCGGACGATGTGTTTTGGTCGTGCCCGCGAATTTGAGGCCGCGTTGCAAAAGCACACGCCTGATGTTTGCTTGGTCGACTTGTCCTTGCCTGACACTGATGGTCTGACGGTTGTCCACCGTCTTGCGTTAGAACAAGGGGCGTCAGTTATCATCATTTCTGGCCGTGCGCAGGTGCAGGATCGGGTTACTGGTCTGGAACTGGGCGCCGATGACTACATCATCAAACCATTTGATCCCTTGGAAGTAGTTGCGCGCGTTCGTGCCCGATTGCGCGGTGGCAAGGCCGTAACTCAAACCAGCAATACCGCCAAATTCAATGGTTGGACTGCTCATTTCGATGCATACACTTTGATCGACGATGCAGGTGATGCCACTCCTTTTTCACATGCAGAAGGCGAAGTGCTTCGTCTATTCCTTGATAGCCCAAAGCGTCTAATCACCCGCACCCAAATGCAAGAGTCATTGGGCGGGGCCGCAAGCGAAAGTTTTGACCGCGCGATGGATGTGCGTATTTCGCGCCTGCGTACTAAATTGCGTGAAGATCCCAAGAACCCACAGCTGATCAAAACGATATATGGTGCAGGGTATATCTTTCTTGGGGATGTCAGCTGGAGCTAACCAGAAATTGGGCACACGTCAAAAACCTGCCCAAACAACAATTGGCTCTTCACCTCACTGAAAACACTGATAGAATCACTGGCAATGCTAGACGTCGTTTTATATCGCCCCAGCCACAAAGCGAGACCACGGTTTTACCGTGTCGAAATCGCTATGGATCTATTTTCCGAAGTGTCGGTGTTGCGCGAATGGGGTGTCAAAGGTGGCACACCCTGTGAAACGATCACCAGCTTTGGCAATTTACGTGACGCATCCCACGCCGCCGATTCATATCGTATCCGCGCCCAAAAACGCGGCTATAAACGCGCTTGAGTTTTGAGCAAAAGGCGGGCCGAAGCCCACCTTTTGATTTCTTATTCAGCCGCCATAACATCAGCAGCAGCTTCGACTTTCACCGCAGAAAACTTAAATTCTGGAATTTTCCCAAACGGATCAACCGCTGGATTTGTCAGAATGTTTGCCGCCGCCTCAACAAAGGCAAATGGTAAGAACACCATATCCGGTGCCACTGCACGATCCATACGTGCCATGATCACAATCGAACCACGCTTCGTGGTCAGACGTACATGCCCACCCGGTTCTACGCCTAGCTTGCGCAAAGTGGATGGGTGCAGCGAACAGTTCGCCTCAGGCTCTAGCCCATCCAATACAGTCGCACGACGGGTCATGGAACCTGTATGCCAGTGCTCTAACTGACGGCCCGTTGTCAGGATCATTGGGTATTCAGCATCCGGCACATCATCAGGGGCAATCACGCTAGCAGGCGTAAATTTTGCACGTCCATCGGTACGTGGGAAACCATCGCCAAACACGACCGCCTGACCCGGATCAGTCGGGCTAAGTGACGGATAGGTCACCGCTTCAGTTGTCAGGCGATCCCACGTTATATTGTCGAGACTGCGCATGTTCACAGTCATCTCAGCAAACACTTCGCTTGGATGCGTATAAGTCCAATCCAAACCGCAACGTTTGGCCAACTCAACTTCAATCCACCAATCTTCTTTCGCCTCACCCGGAGGTACAACCGCTTGGCGCACCATTTGGACCTGACGGTTCGTGTTGGAAACCGTACCTGTTTTTTCATACAGCGCAGAGGCTGGCAAAATTACGTCGGCATAGTTCGCAGTCTCAGTGATAAAGATGTCTTGGACAACCAAGTGGTCAAGTTTGGCCAAAGCATCACGCGCATGTTCAACATCTGGATCAGACATCGCTGGGTTCTCACCCAAAATGTACATCGCCTTGATCTTGTCCTCATGGACCGCGTCCATGATTTCGGTCACGGTTAGGCCCTTCTCATTTGAGAAATCACCTGACCCCCAAACTTCGGTGAAGGCAGAGCGCACAACATCGTCCGTCACCGACTGGTAGTCAGGTAAGAACATCGGAACCTAGCCGGCGTCAGATGCACCTTGTACGTTGTTCTGACCACGCAGTGGGTGAAGGCCAGAGCCTGGGCGACCAACTTGGCCCGTCATCAACGCCAAAGAAATCAAGCAACGCGCATTGTCTGTACCGTGGATGTGTTGACTGACGCCCATGCCCCAGAAAATCATCCCTGCCTTAGCACCTGCAAATGTGCGGGCGACTGCGCGTAAAGTTTCAGCATCGATGCCACAAATTTCAGACATCTTCTCTGGTGTGAAATCCTTAAGGTGGGCTTTTTCAGCTTCCCAGTTTTCAGTGTACGCCTCTATGTATTGCTGGTCGTACAATCCCTCTTCGACGATCACATGCATGATCGCGTTCAACATTGAAACGTCCGCACCTGGGCGGAACTGAAGCATGTGGGTGGCAAAGCGCTTAAGCGCCTGACCGCGCGGATCCATTACAATCAACTTGCCGCCACGTTTAGTGAACTGTTTGAAATAGGTCGCGGCCACAGGGTGGTTTTCGATCGGGTTTGCACCGATTACGATGGCCACATCAGCATTTTCGATCTCGTTGAATGTTGCCGTTACAGCACCCGATCCAACGTTTTCAATCAACGCAGAAACGGATGAGGCGTGGCACAAACGTGTACAGTGGTCGACGTTGTTGTGCTTAAACCCTTCACGAATGAATTTCTGGAACAGATAGGCTTCTTCATTGGTGCACTTGGCTGACCCAAATCCAGCCACTTCGCGCCCGCGCCCCTTCAGACCATTAGCAGCAAAATCCAGCGCCTCATCCCAAGTTGCCTCACGGAAAACACTGCCCCAATTCCCGGGGTCAACATTCAAACCCTTGGCGGGTGCATCGTCGCGACGGATCAACGGTTTGGTCAGACGGTGATTGTGGTGGATATAGTCGTAACCAAAGCGGCCCTTAACGCACAAACGGCCTTCGTTTGCAGGACCATTGATGCCCTCAACATACTTCACTTTGCCATCTTTAACCTTAATTGAAATCTGGCAACCCACGCCACAAAACGCACAAACGCTTTCTGTTTCGCTATCAAAATCTTTGCTGTCCCCAACGCCGTCACCCGCAGTCACAGCAGCAGGCATCAAAGCACCTGTTGGACAGGCTTGAACGCATTCGCCACACGCCACACAAGATGAACCACCCATGGGGTCGGCCATATCAAAAGTAGGGTAGCTATCATGGCCACGGCCCGACATGCCGATCACATCGTTGACCTGAACCTCACGACACGCGCGCACGCACAAACCACAAGAAATACAAGCATCCAAGTTAACAGACATCGCAACGTGACTGTCATCCAACAACGGAATGCGACCCTCTTCCAATTTTGGAAAACGGCTCTTTGACACACCATTCAACTCGGCCATATCCCACAGGTGTGCTGATTTATCATGGGCATCTTCACGGGCTGGTTGGTCTGCGACTAACATTTCAACCACCATCTTGCGCGCATTCTCAGCGCGGGCAGAATTGGTGGTTACCACCATGCCATCCAAAGGCTCCCGAATACACGAAGCGGCCAACGTACGCTCACCGTCGATCTCAACCATACAGGCGCGGCAATTGCCGTCAGGGCGATAGCCGGGTGCTGGCTTATGGCACAGGTGAGGGATAACAAGTCCACGACCATTGGCCACTTCCCAGATTGTCAGGCCGGATTCGGCCTCGACTTCTGTGCCATCTAGCGTGAATTTCACTGTATTGGACATGCTATGCCTCCCCTTATTGTAGCTCACTTTAGCAAACCATGACCTAAATTCGGACACTCAATCGCGACATTCATACTCGAATTTACGCCAAGACATGCGATGTCACCGACTTCGTCTTACCAAATAAACTCCCCGCGGAGCGTCCCACCTCTTCCAACCCGCGCAGACCTCACTTATCCATTTGGAAACCGTACAAGGAACCTACATGTCCCACATCACCCTCATTCGTCACGGACAAGCAAACTCCACCGCGACAGACGAAGCCAGTTATGACCGCCTCAGCGCCCTTGGACACCAACAGGCAAAGTGGTTGGGTGAACACCTCATCGACACAAACCAAGTGCACCAAAACCTTTATACAGGCACTTTGCGCCGTCACGCAGAAACCGCTGATGGTATGGCCACAGGCCTCGAACCGATCCGTGATGAACGTCTAAATGAGCTTGAATATTTCACACTCGCCACCGCGCTTGAAGCTGAACACGGGCTCGCAATGCCAACTCAACAATCAGAATTTGTTCATCACTTACCTCGCGTTTTTGAGGCGTGGAAAGAGGACAAAATTGAAGGTGCACCCGAACGCTTTAGCGAGTTTGAAACACGTGTAAACGATGTGATCAAAGACATTGCTGCACGCCCTGGCCCCTCATTGGTTGTCACATCAGGCGGCCTCATTTCTATGGTCATGCGTCAACATCTTGATTTGGATATCGTCAAAATGGCCAATCTAGCTCTTGCCATAATGAACAGCTCGATCCATCGTTTGCACCCAATCGGCGGAACAATGTCACCTGTGATGTTCAATGCAGTTCCCCACCTCGAAGCACCCGAACGGCACCACGCACAAACACACGTTTAAAGGATCAAATCATGCAATTGTTTTATGCTCCAAACACCATCTCGATGTCAGTTGCTATCGCGTTGCAAGAGGCAGGGCTTGGACATGAATTGACCGGCGTGGACTTTACCAAAGCTGAACAAACCGGTGATGCTTATCTCGCTAAAAACCCAAAAGGTCGCGTGCCAACTTTGATCGTTGGGGACAAGGCACTCACCGAAACAGGTGCATTGCTCGAATATATCGCAGCCCTTGTTCCTGAAAAAAAGCTTGTGCCATCTGATCCATTGCAAGCCTTCAAAATGCGCAGCGTGATGTTCTACCTTGCCTCCACAATGCACGTGAACCACGCACATAAAATGCGCGGCTCACGCTGGGCCGATCAACAGAAAAGTTGTGACGACATGACATCAAAAGTGCCCCAGACTATGGCCACATCAGCCAGCTACATTGAAGACGAATGTTTGCAGGGTCCCTTCATTCTGGGCGATACCTTCTGTGTCGCCGACATCTATTTATTTAACGTGTGCACTTGGCTTCCAGGCGATGGCGTTGAGGTCAAAAATTACCCGAAACTCACCGCGCATATGGCAGCCATGGAAACCCGCGCATCCGTCAAGAAAATCCGTGAACTCGGCATACTGACATGACACATCTTTGGGTCCGCGCTGAACAACGCGATAACGAAGAACGCGTTGGACTGAGCCCCGAAGGTGCCGCAGCTTTGATCACAGCAGGAATTGTGGTGACCGTTGAGGAATGCCCAACCCGGTGCACACCAATCCAAGGTTACAAAGAGGCCGGATGCCACATTGCGCCCTCCAACACGTGGCCGACTGCACCACTTGATGCGATTATCTTTGGTCTGAAAGAACTTCCCGAAGACGGGACGCCTTTAAGGCACAAACATATTATGTTTGGTCACGCCTACAAAGGGCAACCATCTGGTCAGCGATTGCTACACAGATTTGCGGCGGGTGGCGGTACTCTCTATGACCTTGAATATCTTGTCGATGGAACAGGACGTCGTGTCGCTGCGTTCGGTTATTGGGCCGGCTACGCTGGCGCGGCTGTTGCGTTGAAATGCTGGGCTGCACAACAATCTGGTAAGCGTGTAGATGCCGTTGGCACCTATCCAAATTCCGCGGCTTTGGTTGCCGACTTGCAAAGCGATCTAGTGAATGTGACGTCAATGCCAAGTGCCCTAGTAATCGGCGCATTGGGTCGTGTGGGCACAGGTGCATCCGACCTATGCGCCCAGCTTGGTGTGACCACAACAAAATGGGATCTGCCAGAAACCGCAAGCGGCGGGCCATTCCCTGAGGTCCTTCAGCACGACATCTTCTTTAACTGTATACTTGCAGCGCCCGGCACCCCCGTGTTCGTCCCCAAGACAGCCATAACCACGCCTCGTCAACTCACAGTCATCGGTGATATTGCCTGCGATCCTGACAGCGCCTTTTCGCCCGTAAAGGTATATGATCGAACGACAACATGGGCTCAGCCTGCTTTGCGTGTCCATGACAACCCTCCATTGGATGTAACAGCAATCGACAACCTGCCATCCATGCTTCCAAACGAAAGCTCTCAGAATTATGCTGCGCAATTGCTACCTTCATTGATGGAGCTACTTGATTTGGAGACTGGCGTTTGGGGTCGTGCGAAAAAGATCTATTTGGAGCACACCAAGGTACCCTGAAATCTAATCAGCTGAAAATTCGGTAGTAGAGCCAGTCTGGTAAAAACTGGCTGCCCCTGAACAACAGCGAAAAGAAATGCGGGAAGCTTTTCTTGAATGCAGTGTCGTTCATATGCTCAAACATCTCTCGTGCCGCAATCTCGGGTTCCATGATGAACGGCATCTTGAAATCGTTCTTGGCCGTCAGTTGCGTTTTGATAAAGCCCGGGTTCGCGATCTGAACTTTTACGCCTGTCTTGCGCAGATCTGCATACATGCATTCGGCCAGTGACATCGTTGCCGCCTTGGATGCTGTGTAACCGATTGATCGCGGCAATCCGCGAAAGCCTGTTAGGCTGGATGTGATAACCACGTGTCCATCGTCCTTTGCAACTAACTTTGGCACGACTTGACCCAGAACACGCACGTAGCCGGTGAAGTTGATGTCCACCATCGCAGTCGCCTGGTCCGCATTCCATGCTTGGGCACCGAAAGGCCAATAGACACCAGCCAAAAGAACAAGCCCATCAATATCACCGACCGCAGCTGCAGCCGCCTTCACGCTTACGTCGTCGGCGATGTCCATCACCTGATAGCTAGCTTTACCGGGCAGAGCCGCGACGACTTCGGCCAACTTATCTTCGGAACGCGCGGACAAGATCACCTCTGCACCAGAGCGGCTCATGATTTGTGCCAGTGCCGCACCTAACCCATCACTTGCACCAACCAACCAATACCGTTTTCCCTGCCATTCGCGCATTATACCGCATCCTTCAATTCAATATGGGCTGGTCGCATAGTCGCGACAAGCTCAGCAACTTGAATACCAAATTTGCGAAATTGGGACCGATTTACGATTGAACCGTTGGGTGCAAGATACATCCAATCCACAGTGTTCAAGACGTGACCACCAGCACTTTCAGGCAGTCGAAGGCGGTATTTCAATTGAACTGATGAACCGACCTGATGGCCTTCGCCTTCGCCAACAACGTCTGGTGCCGTTGCCTTTATCGCGCCGTGCTCATCAATTGTTAAGCTCCAGCGCCGATTTTGAACCGATCCATCGTCATAGCGAAACTCTTCACTCATGACGCCTTGATTGCCCACCCAAGAACATTCGAAGGCACCTACAAAACGGCTACTTACGCGCCCGAATGGGCCGTAGATCACGCCCTCGCAGGCAATTGGCCCGTTCATGTGTTGACGCAAATCAAACATCTCTGTCCCATTCACATAGTCGCTTGGCCTCTGCGCAACAAAGCTCGCGTATCGTCCACGCAGTACATTCAAGGCAAGCACTAGGGCCGCACCAAGAAGGACATAGAGTAAGCTATTCATAAATTATTCCTCACTAACGGCAGTAAATGCCAACAGGATCAAAGCAAAAATCTTCAACACACACGGCACAGCCGCGTACAACAAAGCCAAAACAAACAAAGAATGGTCAGAGTTACTGTCTGAACCACTTTCAAAGCCAGCCCACTGCAATGCTGGAAGCAGCAGGACGGCAGCGAATGCGAGCGTAAATTTCGAGACAAATGACCAAAGGCCAAAGCCCTCAGTTGCTGCAGGGGAAATCTCTCCCATCCGCTTGGCGAACATTGCAGGCAACAGCGTCAGGTCCGCACCCAAAGCAGCGCCAGAGGCGACACATACAACCGCAAAAGCAAGCCAATCGCTCGCGCCAAGAAATATCGCAAAACCAAAGGCGGCAATCGCAAGTGTCATCGAAATCATCAGAGTGCTCTTGGTACCCAGTTTTTCCGCTAAGCCCCCCCACAAAGGAACAGACAATGCTGCAGAAAGGAAAAACAACAGTAGTAATGGCCCCTCCATTCCCGGAGCCATCAAACGTGCTTCGACATAAAACAGAAACAGCGTGGAACTTACCGCAACAGGCGCCGCATTCACAAAAGCGATTATCAACAGACGTCGTGCAATCGGGTCTTGAAGCACGGTCTGAAAACTGGCCGATTTCAAACCCCTGCCTTCCGCCCATTCAGCCCGCATCATTGTGCCAGCAACCAAAACCAAAACAGCAAACCCAATCGCAAATCCAACGAAAGGTGCATCGATAAAACATAAAAAAACCAATGGCGCAATTGCAGCAATGCAGACGCCAAACAGCGCCCCACTTTCCCGCCAGCGCGCCAAGCGCAAGTGACCGAATTGCCCCAATGATGATGCGGTGACGACACCTTGTGCGTAAAAGTTTATGGTCAGGAAGGAAAACGCCGAAAAAACCAACGTCAGCATCAAGCCAAACCACACCAACGGTGACACCAACGGCTCGACAGCAAAAAGCCCTAGCATTCCCAGCGCCATAACAACGCAGGCGATTGAAATCGCAAATCCCCGATGACGACCCAAGCGTGCGGACAGACGCCCGAACAACGGGTCTTGAACAACGTCCAGCAATCGCAAAACAAACAATACTGAACCCAGTGCGGCCAAAGACACCCCATATTCATCAACAAAATACTTAGGCGCATGGATGTAAATTGGCAGGCCAGCTGCCGATAACATCGCAGCAAAAACAGCATACGCTGGGAGGTTATTGTTACGCACCTCAATAAGTGATGATGACATGCTCATCCGCGCGAAATCTCTTTGGATGGCGCTTCTGGACAGGAGCGAAAACGTGCCTTTTTCCACCACAACTTCAACGCCTGCCAGTGGATCAGACTTAGAACGCGACGTGACCCAAAGGGACGGCGCAATAACATGTAAAGGATCGCCCCATTGGTAAGCGGTGCGCGGATTCCAGTCAGCGTTGCAATCACCCCACCATCGCCTTGGGTGTAGTCAATCCAGACACCAATTCTGTCATCGCGGATATCAAAGCGAAATTCGTATCCACCCTCTACCGGTTGGAAGGGCGATACATGCATAAGCTTGGTCGATTTTAACCGATCTGTCGCAAGAATTGGGCGTAGATCTGGATGGTGTAACAAGTATGAATGGCGATCGCCAAAGGTGTTAGACACCTCCGCAATGACAGCAATCATGTCATCGGCGGCATTGCGGCAAAGCCAAAAACTAACCGGGTTAAATACGTGACCTAAAACTTTGGGTTGCGCTAGAATTTCAATTCTTGCGACGCCAGTCACTTTGTGCGCTTCAAGCACTTTGCGAACCCATGTGCTGCCGCGGCCGTCCTTTGGAACACCGCCATGATCCAAATCGTTTAACGCTATGACCCCACGCCCATTGCGCGCGAATAATCCAGGGGTACGAGTTGGCGCATCCGCGTCAAGAAGAACGTAGTCGATCGAATATCGAAAGGCGTTTTTGACCTCGCCTTTACGACTGTGGAACGTCACAGCGTTGATATGATCAACAGTGTTTCTCACGAGATACGTTCACATTCCGTACATTTCTTCATGATCGCATCCGCAACAGTGACGGCACTTTCAAGACCGTCTTCATGGAACCCGTGACGCAACCAAGCCCCCGTAAACCATGTGCTGTTTGCACCATTCATCGCACGCACTTTTTCTTGCGCCGCAAGGGCCGCGAGATCATAAACTGGATGGCGAAGCGTCACCTGATCATAGATCAGCTCTTCGCGGATGGTTCGCTTTGTATTCAACGTCACAAAGTGTGGATCGTCCATTGGGATCGGCTGAAGTGAATTCATCCAATAGGTCAGATCAATTTGATCACCAGTCCCTTTTTCATCTTCAGTATAAACCCAAGACGACCATGTTTGCCGCCGCTTTGGCATGATGCTTTCGTCAGCGTGCAGCGTAACCTCATTTGGTTGATATTTGATCGCACCTAATGCCGCCTGTTCTTCATCCGTTGGGTCAGCCAACAAGGCCAGTGTATCATCCGAGTGCGTCCCAAAGATTACTTGATCAAAGGCCTCCCATTCACCGCCCACAGCTTTAACCTGAACACCGCCTCCATCACGGCGTACAGATTGGACCGGTGAATTCACTCTAATATCCACTCCGCGGCTTAAAAGTGCTGCTTCGAGCCGACGAACATATTCAACTGAACCACCATCAACGGTGTACCATTGGTGCTGTCCAGTTGTGTTCAAAAGCGCATGGTTCTCGAAAAACTGGATCATCGCGTGCGCTGGGAAATCCATAATTTTTTGCGTTGGCGTCGACCAAATCGCGCCCGATAGTGGCAACAGATAATAATCACGAAACCAAGCACCAGTGCCCAATTTTTCCAAAAACTGCGAGACAGTGATTGTGCGGTCTTTCGCCACCTCAAGCGCGTTTTTATTAAACCGTAAAATATCGCGCACCATGCCCAAAAATTTTGGATTCACAGCATTCATACGTTGCGCAAATAGTGCATCCAGGCTGGCCAGCCCATATTCTAGGCGACCACCTCCGATTGAGGCACCAAAACTCATGTTTGACTTTACAACTGGTACGTTCAACTCAGCGAATAGCTCCGCCATGTGTGGATAATTTGCATAGTTGAAAACAATGAAACCTGTGTCGACAGGCTGATCTCCACGCTTGCCCGCCATTCTGGTACGTGCGTGGCCGCCAAGCTGCGGCTCAGCTTCAAATAATGTGACTTGTTTACGTTCGATTAGTTTGTAGGCAGAACCCATACCTGAAATTCCGCCACCAATAACGGCGATCTTTTGTGGCGTTGAGTTTGGTTGATCGAATGGCATAAAAATATAGTCCTGATTAATGTGTTTGGTAGATATACGCGCCATGTTCGGAATCGGATGTTAAAACGCGAAAAAAGAAATTTGATCCAATTCAGCGCTACAACCGTATATTTGGTATGTCAGCCAGTTCACATAATGTGTTACCGAGAGAAAGATCGGTTAACTTTCAGACGGCTGCAACCCGTTTGGTTGCAGTGGGTTCGAAACGCGTGACAGACGAAAACAAACGTAATTTATGGATTTCTCATGTCCATCGTATCCGCGATGACTCGGACAAAGCAGCTTTTGCAGACCTGTACGCTCATTTTGCTCCGCGGGTGAAGGGGTTTCTAATTAATTCTGGTGCCGATGGTTCCATGGCCGAGGAATGCGCCCAAGAAGTAATGGCGACCCTTTGGCACAAAGCACACTTGTTCGACCCGTCCCGCGCATCAGTTGCGACTTGGATTTTCACAATCGCACGAAACCGCAAAATTGATATTCTGCGCAAACAACGCCGTCCGGAACCTGAGGACCTCACATGGGGTCCAGAAGAAGAACTCGATCAAACCGACGTTCTAGCGCTGCAGCAAGAAACTGAGATCCTCAGCAAGGCGTTAACAACACTCCCTGCAGCACAAAGAGAACTTATAGAACAGGCGTATTTCGGAGATTTGTCCCACAGCGAAATAGCTAAAAAAACGGGTCTGCCCCTTGGCACGATCAAATCGCGAATTAGGTTAGCCCTCGAGCGCTTACGCCAAACGATGAAATGAACAAAATGATGAGCACAGATATTAAACATCATCTGACGGATGAAATCCTGATGGGCTACTCAGCCGGCACTTTGCCTGAGGCGTTCAATCTTATGGTCGCAACGCACGTTTCGTTATGCGATGCCTGCCGGGCTCAATTGGCGGCATGCGATGCCGTTGGCGGTGTTTTGTTGGACGAGCATGATATTCCCAACACTCAGATGCAGCCTGACAGCTTTGCCGCGACAATGGCGATTATTGAGCAAAGCGCACCAATCACCAAGACACCGGCTGCCAAAAAACCATCCGTCCTGCCAACACCACTGCAGGACTACATTGGTGGTGACCTAAGTGAGGTTAAGTGGCGTCCTATCGGCATGGGTGTAAAGCAAGCTATTCTGCCAACATCCAAACAAGCCAGCGCACGCCTTTTGATGATCCCTGCCGGTGCGGCCATGCCCGATCACGGCCACCACGGTCTTGAGATGACGATGGTGTTGCAGGGTGCCTTCCAAGATGATGATGGGTATTTTGCTCGTGGTGATGTCGATATCGCTGACAGCGATCTTGAGCACACGCCGATGGCGGATATCCATGAAGACTGTATTTGTCTTGCGGTAAGCGACGCGCCACTGCGCTTTAAGGGTATCCTCCCCCGTATCATGCAGAGCTTTATTCGAATCTAAATGACGCCCTCGACTTTATTTTGAATAGATGCCCGATTTCAGTCGGTACCTATTTTTTTTCAGGGTTAAGCTGTCATCACGCTTTTTACCCTTCCAGACGATGACAGCCTATATATCGCCCTTTTAGGCCGCGACCCCAACTATGATGGTCGCGCTTTTGTAGGTGTGCGTTCAACGGGTGTCTTTTGTCGTTTGACCTGCCCTGCTCGCAAACCAAAGCGGGAGAATTGTACCTTTTACGAAAGTCCATCCGAATGCATCGACGCTGGTTTTCGCCCCTGCAAACGGTGCCACCCAATGCACGCGATGGTACCTGACGATCCTGCTGTTCGTGACCTCCTCACCCGACTGGACAACCACCCAACGTATCGATGGTCCGAGGACAAGGTCAGTGCGTTGGGTTATGATCTGTCGACGATAAGGCGTACCTTTAAACGTACGTTTGGCATCACCTTTCTTGATCTCGCTCGGGCGCGACGATTGCAAGCGGGCTTCGCCGCTCTTTCAAACGGATACCGCGTGATCGACGCCCAGCTTGAAGCAGGGTTTGAAAGTGGTGCAGCCTTTCGCACAGCGTTTGCAAATATGGTTGGGGTCAAACCCAGTGCGTTCTCAGACACCGCATTGTTGCGCGCCGATTGGTTTCAAACCAAACTTGGCCCAATGATCGCGGTGGCAGATAATACACATTTACACTTGTTAGAATTCGCAGATCGAAAAGCTTTACCAGCCGAGCTTAGTCGCTTGCAGAAAGCAGCTGGCGGGATTGGATTTGGAACAACCGAACCACTCGAACGAACCAAAGCTGAACTAACTGAATACTTTGACGGTCAAAGGGCGGCTTTCACCGTCCCTCTTGCACTCCATGGAACTACCTTCACCAAATCAGTTTGGCAGGCGCTGATAGCGGTTCCAGCGGGGGAAATTCAAACCTACGCTGGACTTGCACAAAAAATCGGACGCCCCTCAGCTACTCGCGCAGTTGCACGCGCCAATGGCGCAAACCAAATTTCGATACTCATTCCTTGTCACAGGGTAATTGGTGCAGATGGCAACTTAACCGGATAGGGTGGTGGGCTTTGGCGTAACCGTAAATTGATTGATCTTGAACTGCAGTATAAATGAGCCCTTCTCATTGACGTATTAAGGCTCAGGCTTGGCCAAAGGCACCACGTTGTTTTGTTCCTCTGGCGTCAGTTCTTCAAAGTCAAAATTATCCAAACGCGCCGCACGTTTTCCTGCACGTTCGGCAGCTGTGCTAATTCCATCCAAATCTTTGCGTGCCTGACCAAAGTGGGTATTCAGTTTGTCGACACGTTCAACAACCAATTCAACATCGCGATGCAAGCTTTTGAGCGTCGAGCGAATAGCGCCCGCCTGTTCACGCATACGAGCATCCTTAAGGATTGCACGCATTGTATTCAGTGTGGCCATACAAGTCGTTGGTGAAACGATCCAAACGCGGTGATCAAAACCATCACGTACAAGTTCAGGAAAGTTCGCGTGGAGCTCTGCATATACCGCTTCGGACGGTAGGAACATCAACGCGCCATCTGCAGTTTCGCCCTCGATGATATATTTCTCACTAATATCACGGATGTGCTTTTTCACGGAAACACGCATCGCTTTGCCAGCCTCGTTGACCTCCCAATCAGTCTTGGCCCGACGCAAGGCCTCATAGGCTTCAAGGGGGAATTTGCTGTCGATCACAATTGGGCCAGGCGGGTTCGGCAAAGCAATCAAACAGTCGGCGCGCTTACCGTTGCTAAGCGTCGCTTGCAGCTGAAAACTGTCTTTTGGCAATGCTTTGCCGACAATGTCGTTCAGTTGAATTTCGCCAAAAGCACCACGCGTTTGTTTGTTGCTTAGGATGTCTTGCAACGACAAAACATCCCCAGACAACTTCGCAATATTGTCCTGCGCTTTGTCGATAGAAGCGAGACGTTCTTGAAGCTGCGTCAAGCTAACCGTGGTTTGTTTCGATGAGCCGTTCAACGTCTCTTTCATCCGCTCTTGCATCTCTGCCATCGAATGTTGGGCACGCATAGCATTCTCTGCCAGACGGTCCTGCATTTGCTGTTGAACAGCAGCCAATCGCACTTCCATCGTGTTGGTAATCTGGGTCTGTGCATTTACCTGCGTATCAGACACAGTTTGCAAACCACCTTGTAACGCGGCCTGCCCCATATTCAGCTGCTGAACATGCTGGCCAAGGATGCCCATCTGATGCGCCAGCGGTGCCGCAGCCGCCGCGGAACGCCCTGCCGACCGCACCACAACCATCAACATCACCACGATTAAAATGACCACAGCGACAGCCACCAATCCCACAATGATCAATGGATCGCTAAAGGCATACTCTTGTCCTGAAATCTCAATCATGTGCGTCCAAACAACCGTTCAATATCTGCCAGTTTCAGCTCTACATACGTAGGGCGTCCGTGGTTGCATTGCCCCGAATGCGGGGTTGCTTCCATTTCGCGCAACAGCGCGTTCATTTCCTCAGCCCGCATCCAACGACCCGAGCGAATAGACCCGTGGCAGGCCACGCGACTAAGGATCGCTTCGACCTTGGCTTGAACCATGTTGGAGCTGCCCTGGTCCGCAAGCTCGTCCAGAATATCAAGGATCATAGCACGCGCATTCACCTCACCCAAAATGGCAGGCGTTTCGCGAATAGCAATTGCACCACCTCCAAAGGGCTCAATACCCAAACCAAAGCGTGCCAATTCGTCCGCCACTTCGAGTAATCGAGCGCAATCGCCATCCGATAGTTCAACAATCTCAGGGATCAGCAAGGCTTGAGCCGCGACCCCATTCGCTGCCATTTGGTTTTTTAATTTCTCGTACACCAATCGCTCATGCGCTGCATGTTGATCAACGATAACCATGCCGGTTGCCGTCTGCGCGATAATGTAATTCTCATGAACCTGACCGCGGGCAGTGCCCAGTGGCAGTTCCTCTGGTGGTGTCTCATTCGCCTGCTCTTGCTCAACCACTTGCCCACTATAGGCGTGGGTCATTTCGGCGAAACCCGGCGCTTGGGATTGGTAAGACGCTGAACGTGAGCCCATTGAGGGACGGTCCATCTGATAGACGCGTGGTCCACCAATAGGTTCAGGTGTCATCGCCCCCAAAGTCGCACCCGCAACTGTTGTCGACGCACGATGCCCTGCCTCTGCCAACGCTTGGCGCAATGCCGATACAATTAACCCACGCGCAAGACCAGGATCGCGAAAGCGTACCTCTGATTTTGCAGGATGAACGTTGACGTCCACCAGTGTTGGATCGCAGTCAAGGAACAGGGCAGCCGCTGGATGACGATCGCGACTTAGAAAATCAAAGTAGGCTCCGCGCAGCGCCCCAACCAATAGTTTATCCCGTACAGGACGACCGTTCACGAACAGATACTGCAGCACAGCAGAACCACGTGAATAAGTTGGCAACGCAGCATACCCTGTCAAATGTAATCCTTCGCGCAGCGCGTCAATTTTCAGAGAGTTATCTGCAAACTCACGGCCCAAAACAGTCGACAACCGTCCATGTAACGCATCGAACATATCGCCATTTTCGGCTTCAGCCCTGAAGGTTGTGCGTGGGCTATCGCCACTGACATCTCGCAACTCAAACCGTACAAAAGGTTCCGCCATCGCAAGGCGCTTAACTATATCATTAATGGCCGTCGTTTCTGCGCGGTCGGTGCGCAAAAACTTCAGTCGGGCTGGGGTTGCATAAAACAAGTCACGCAAAGTTATGACTGTGCCGCCGTTCAAAGCAGCTGGGCGCACTGGCCCTAAGTCACCACCTTCAACATTGATCTCAAAGGCTTCAGACCCCTGAACGCGTGAGGTGATGTTAAGACGGCCAACGGCGCCCAGTGACGGCAGTGCCTCTCCACGAAAACCAAAGGTGTGAATGTTAAGCAGGTCAGAGCCGTCGATCTTTGACGTAGCATGGCGTGATAAGGCCAACGGCAAATCGTGACCTGCAATTCCACAGCCGTCATCTGTCACGCGGATCAACGTTTTGCCGCCATCTGCAATATCAATGAAAATACGCCGCGCGCCCGCATCGATCGCGTTCTCAACCAGCTCTTTGACAGCAGACGCTGGTCGTTCAACAACTTCACCCGCAGCAATCCGATTGATTGCTGCGTCATCAAGTTGGCGAATAACCGGCAGGTTTTCGTGGATATTGGGTCTGCTTGTTTCCATACCCCAATACCTAGCACCAAACATGCCGATTCTGCCAGCAGCCAAGTCGCCACATAAGCGGATCTGGCCCATCAACTTTATGAATGGTTAATGGGCCAATATCCCGATCAAATCGCGCTAAGACCTGCATCTAATGCAGCAAGCACACGGTCAACTTCGTCTTTCGTGATCACCAAAGGTGGAGACATCAAAATGTTATTCCCACCCAACCGCACCATGACACCTGCGTCATAAGTGGCTTGATGAATCTTCTTCATCGTTGGCATATCCATTGGCGTCTTGGCCGACGCATCAGACACGATCTCAACTCCAGTCATCAATCCGTGTCCACCACGCACATCGCCAACGACGTCATATTTCTCCATCAAGGCAACGCATCCATCAAACAATTGGGCACCACGAGCTGCCGCGTTTGTCTTTGTATCCAGACGTATGGTTTCACTGAGACACGCCGTAACCGCAGCTGCGCCAACAGGGTGTGCTGAATAGGTGTAGCCATGGAAAATCGCGGCCTCATCGCCACCGTTTTCAAAGACCTCAGCGACAGCATCGCTCATCAATGCTGCACCCACTGGGAAATACCCAGATGTGATCCCCTTTGCGCAACACATCATGTCTGGCTTTACGCCCCAATGACGGCTGCCTGACCATGCACCTGTACGGCCAAACCCTGTGATCACCTCATCCGCAATCATCAGGATGCCGTGACGATCGCAAATTTCGCGCATCAGCGGCATGAAGGTCTCATTTGGCACGATGACACCACCGGCCCCTTGGATAGGCTCCATGATGAACGCTGCAATGCTGCCCGCGCCTTGGAACATGATCTCGTCTTCCATCGCAGCGGCAATGTTCTGCGCCAAAACTGTGGAATCTGTTTCATTGAAAGGATTGCGATAAGTGTATGGGCTGGGCATGTGAAAACAGCCTGGCAGCAAAGGTTCGTAATTGATACGAAAACGATTGTTACCGTTTACAGATGCACCACCAAAGTGGGTCCCGTGATAGCCCTTTTTCAGGCTAAGAAATTTTGTACGGTTCGGCTCTCCTTTGATACGGTGATACTGGCGTGCAAGGCGCAAGCACGTCTCAACCGAGTCTGATCCACCGGATGTAAAGAACACGCGTGCCATGCCATCTTCAGCAAAAAATTCACGCACCGCATATGACGCCTCAATAGCAGAAGGATTAGAAGTACCAGCAAACGCTGAATAGTACGGCAAATCATAAAGCTGCTTGGCGATTGCGTCTTTAACAACGTCGTTGGAATAGCCAAGGTTAACGCACCATAAACCACCAACAGCGTCTACCGCTTCGTGCCCATCGATGTCTTTGATGGTTGAACCTTCAGCGGTCTCAATAATTGTCGGGGCATGCTCAATTGCTTCGCCAGGATGACCCATCGGGTGCCACATGTGCTTTGCATTATTCGCACGAAGGAAGTTGTCGTCTTTCATGATGAACCCTCTGTTGGTTTTCCCAACAAGATGGACACGAAAATAGAAAAAGGGGCAAGCGTTTCAACACGCCTGCCCCCATCAATTTAGTCTCATTCCGTATTAAACGTCGTCTGGCAAGATCAGGTTCATGGCAATTGCCAAGATCGCTGTCGGTGCCACTGCGCTTGTTAGCAGTGTGCCCCAAACGCCTGGTACGTACTGCACTGCGGATGGAACAAGGTTTAGACCAAGACCCACAGCTAGGGAAACAGCAATAATAACCATGTTGCGACGGTTCATATCGATTTCGCTAAGCACGTTCAAACCCGCTGCAGCAACCATGCCGAACATTACGATCACACCGCCACCTAAAACTGGAAGAGGCATAGATGCGATGACTGCGCCGACTTTAGGCAGAAGACCACAGATGATCAAAACGATACCACCGATTGTCACAACATGACGGCTCATAACGCCAGTCATACCAACGATTCCTACGTTTTGGCTGAAGGACGTATTTGGCAAACCGCCAAATACCGCGGCAGCGGCTGTACCCAAACCATCGGCGTATGTAGCGCCAGAGATTTCTTCGTCCGTTGCTTCACGATTTGCGCCAGCTTTAGTTGTTGCTGAAACATCGCCTACAGTTTCAATTGCTGAAACGATAGAAACCAATGTTACCGCGAAAACAGCACCAAGGCTGAATTCAAAACCGTATGGAAGTGGTTTGATTGATGTTATCCAGCTTGCTTTTGCAACGGCACCAAAATTCACCATGCCCATCGCGAATGCGATTGCATAACCAACCAAAAGGCCGATCAAGATCGCGGAATTGCTCAATGCACCTTTGGTGAAGAATTTCAGACCCAAAGCAACAACAACAACACTAAGCGCTACTGACCAGTGCTTCAAAGAACCAAAGCTATCAGCTGCCATTTGGAAATCTGCGGCACCACCGGCTGCATATTTAATCGCAACTGGGATCAGATAAAGGCCAATTGCCAAGATTACCAAACCAGTGATCAACGGCGGGAACATCCAGCGCAAGTTCTTGATTACTGAACCAAGGGCGAAGTGGATGAGGCCACCAATAAGACATGCAGTCAAAGCGACGCTCAAACCTTGTGTCGCAGCGATTCCAGCCAAAACACCAACGAACGCAAAGCTGGTACCCTGCATGATTGGAAGACGCGCACCAATAGGGCCAATACCAACAGTTTGGAACAATGTTGCAATACCAGCGAAGAGCATCGCCATTTGGATAAGATAAATTTGTTCTGCGCTGCCGAATGCAAGACCTGCTGCGCCAGCAACGATAATTGAAGGTGTCACGTTACTCGCGAACATCGCCAATACATGTTGCAAACCAAGTGGCACGGCTTGTGCCAATGGTGGTGTTTGATTTGGGTCTGAGTAGGACCCTGTTGAATCAGTCATTTTCGTACCATCCCTGAGTAAACGCCGTCTTAAGTGCGGCTAAGCGGAAGTATGGTGGCACATAGGGACTTCGGGCAAGAAAAAACTAACATCAAGAAATCCCTGAAAAACCTAACGCACCGAAATTAAACAAATAAACCGAACTTTCAATTTTTATACGATTGTCTTTCCTCTCCCGCCATAAATTGCCTGACATCATCATCAACCCGCGCTTGCCTTTGTCGTGATCCCATGCAACCTTCGAATGCTGCAACTGCGCAATGAGGTGCCCAATGCACAATCCACTAGCCGAACAAACATCCAATAAGACCGCCGACCAACACGTCGCGCAATTGCCTCAGGTCACTGAGCCAAGAAATCCGGGAATGGACTTGGATTTGGATTGGGTTGCACGTATACAAGCGAACACCTCAGCCATTGAACGGCGATGCGCCTCTTTGCCGGCTCGCCGTTCTGTCAAAAAAGAACATCAGGCTGCTTGGTTGCTGAAAGCGATCAGCTGCATTGACCTGACGACATTGTCTGGTGATGACACCGAAATGCGCGTTGGTCGTTTGTGTGCTAAAGCTCGTCAGCCTGTAAATGCTGGTGTCCTCGCGCAACTTGAAATGACTGGACTGACGACCGGAGCTGTATGTGTGTATCACGAGATGATTCCAGCCGCTGTTCGTTCACTTGTAGGAACGAACATTCCAGTCGCAGCCGTTTCAACTGGCTTCCCCGCAGGGCTGTCACCACTTCACCTACGCATCCAAGAAATCAAAGAAAGCGTTGCAGCGGGCGCTAGGGAAATCGACATCGTCATCTCGCGCCGTCACGTACTGACAGGCGATTGGCAAAAGCTATACGACGAAATGAAAGCAATGCGCGAAGCCTGCGGTGACGCCCACGTTAAGGCGATCTTAGCAACCGGCGAACTGGGTTCACTGCGCAATGTCGCGCGCGCCTCGCTGGTGTGTATGATGGCTGGTGCCGACTTCATTAAAACATCAACGGGCAAGGAAAGCGTCAATGCGACCCTACCTGTGACGCTGGTTATGATCCGTGCCATTCGCGACTATTTTGAACGAACCGGTTATCGCATTGGCTACAAACCCGCGGGCGGCATTTCAAAAGCGAAAGATGCGATTACCTACCTCGCCTTGATGAAAGAAGAGTTGGGGGATCGCTGGCTTCAGCCTGACCTATTCCGTTTTGGCGCTTCTTCCTTGTTAGGGGATATTGAACGCCAATTGGAACATCACCTGACCGGCGCATATTCCGCCAGCCATAGAAATCCAATGGGTTAACCCGCCCATACTTTGCCTTCCACGACATCTGACAGAAAGACCCTAATCATGACCGTCAAAGATATCTTCCAAAGCATGGACTACGGCACAGCCCCTGAAAATGCAGCTGAGGCGTTGGCTTGGATTGTCGACCAAGGTGGAAAGTTTGGCCATTTCATCGATGGGTCATTCACCGCAGCGCGCGAGGGTTTTGATAGCAAGAACCCTGCGAATGGTAACATATTGGCAACCATCAGCCAAGCGACACAAGCAGATGTAGATTTGGCTGTTTCAGCCGCGCGCAAAGCACAGCCGAAATGGGCGGCGCTGGGTGGGCATGGCCGCGCGCGCGTCTTGTACGCTATCGCCCGTCTGTTGCAAAAACACAGCCGTTTGTTTGCCGTGCTCGAAACATTAGACAACGGCAAACCTATCCGCGAAAGCCGCGATATCGATATTCCTTTGGCACAGCGTCATTTCTATTATCACGCTGGTATGGCCCAATTGATGGATAGTGAATTGCCTGACCGCGAAGCCTTGGGTGTGTGCGGTCAAATCGTTCCATGGAACTTCCCACTGCTCATGTTGTCATGGAAAATCGCACCTGCTTTGGCGATGGGTAATACAGTTGTTTTGAAACCCGCAGAATACACATCACTTACAGCTTTGTTGTTTGCGGACATCTGCAAACAAGCCGGTGTGCCCGATGGGGTTGTAAACATCGTGACAGGCGATGGCACTGTGGGCGAAATGATTGTCGCCGCTGATGTCGATAAGATTGCGTTCACTGGCTCAACAGCAGTTGGCAAACAGATCCGCAAAGCCACTGCAGGGTCGGGCAAGGCACTAACGCTAGAGCTGGGCGGCAAGTCGCCCTACATCGTATTTGACGACGCAGATCTGGATTCAGCCGTTGAGGGATTGGTTGACGCCATTTGGTTCAATCAAGGGCAAGTGTGCTGCGCAGGTTCACGTCTATTGGTTCAAGAACCAATTGCAGAAACCTTCTATGCCAAGCTCAAAGTCCGCATGGACAAACTGCGCATAGGGAGCCCACTGGATAAGTCAATCGATGTCGGTGCTATCGTCGATCAATCACAGCTTGATACAATAATCCGCATCGTTGCTGAAAACACCGCTGGAACTATGCACCGATCAAGTGCTGCATTGCCTGAGCATGGCCTGTTCTATCCACCGACATTGATCACTGGTCTTCATCCAGCTGACACGCTGATGCAGGAAGAAATCTTTGGTCCTGTCTTATGCGCCACAACGTTCCGCACACCTGCGGAAGCTGTCGAAGTCGCCAACAACACGCGCTACGGATTGGCCGCAACGGTTTGGAGTGAGAACATTAACCTTGCGCTCGACATTGCACCAAAGCTTGCCGCTGGCGTTGTCTGGATCAACGGCACCAACATGTTTGACGCTGCTGCCGGCTTTGGCGGTGTGCGCGAAAGCGGTGTTGGCCGCGAAGGTGGCTGGGAAGGTCTAAGCGCCTACACCAAAGCCAAGGGCCAAACGAAGCCATTGAAACCGATCGCAGCCTTTGAAGGTAACAAAGGGACCACGGAAGATTTGGATCGAACAGCAAAACTGTACATCGGCGGCAAACAAGCGCGTCCTGACAGCGGCTATTCTACCGCAGTCTTCGCCAAATCTGGAAAACTGGTTGGCCATGCTTCAAACGCATCCCGCAAAGATGTTCGAAACGCTGTAGAAGCTGCAAACACAGTGAAGGGATGGTCAAAAACCACAGGCCATTTGCGTGCGCAGATTCTGTACTTCATTGCTGAAAACCTAAGCGCGCGGGCAAAGGAATTCGCTGATCGCCTAAACACCCTACAAGGTGGCAACGGTGGCCAAAAAGAGGTCGAGGCGTCCATCAGTCGTCTATTCACCTATGCAGCATGGGCGGACAAATACGACGGCCAAGTGCACGGCGTACCGATGCGCGGCACGGCACTGGCCATGAAGGAACCCGTAGGCGTCATTGCGGCGCTATGCCCGGACACGGCACCTTTGCTCGGCCTTATATCGCTCATGGCACCCGCCATCGCGATGGGCAACCGTGTGATCCTGAGTGCATCAGAGGCGTTTCCATTGATCGCCACAGACTTCTTCCAAGTACTCGACACCTCAGACGTGCCAGGTGGTGTCGTTAATATCCTCACCGGCGCGCATATTGATGTCGCAAAAACGATGGCAGAACACATGGACATCAATGCGGTTTGGTCCTTCTCAGGGTCTGATCTGAGCAAAGACATTGAAGCTGGTAGCGCGACAAACGTCAAACGCACATGGGTGAACAACGGGCAAGCCCGTGGTTGGTTGTCATCCGCGGGTGAAGGAAAAGAATTCCTTGTTGCCGCGACAGAGATCAAAAACATCTGGATCCCATACGGCGAATAATTTTTTGCGCCCAGCAGCGATGCCGGGCGCTATTTTTTATTCAGGCAATGGACCTGTCGCTAAGCCAACTGGCTTACCAACAACCACGAAATGCAATCCATCCGCATCTAACAGCTCAGCTGCAACACGATTGACGTCTTCCAATGTCACGGCCTCGACCTTGTCGTTGCGGGTCGCAATGTAATCAATTGGAAAGCCGATCATCTGCATCCCGACCATGATCCGCGCGATGGGTGCATTCCCATCAAACCGCAGTGGATAGGCACCAGTAATATAAGGCTTGGCATTGCGTAGCTCTTCAGCTGTCACACCCTTTTCAGCTGCCTTCGACCACTCGTCGCGGATCACTGAAATGGCTTCTGCAATACGATCATTGGCTGATGCAACTTGCCCCTGATAGGTTGCCGCGTGATCACGTGGCACAAGGAACGTGCTGACCCCATAGGTTAGGCCACGTTTTTCACGCACTTCGTTCATAAGACGGCTCTCAAAGGAGCCGCCGCCCAAGACATGATTGAGAATTGTCGCGACGAAGTAGTCAGGGTCTTCTAGGCCAATCCCTTTGTGTCCGAACAAGGCGACAGATTGCGGCGTGTCAAAATCCACGACTGTTACGCCACCCTCTATTGTTACCTCAGCGGCCTGTGGTTCGGGGGCACCGGCTTCAGGTAAATCACCCAACAGCTCGTCCACGAGTATGCCCAGCTCAGCAGGTGTAATATCTCCAACCGCACCGACATACAGACGATCTTTTGCAAAGATATCGCCATGCGCATTTACCAGATCTTCTCGGGTCAATGCAGCTACACTTTCGTTGGTTCCGGACAAATCAGTTGCATAGGGGTGGTCTCCAAACGTCATTCGATTGAACGCAGCGCCCACGATTGCATCAGGATCAGTAGTGTCCGACAACAAACCTGCAAAAACCTGCCCACGCACCCGTTCGATATCAGGTTCGTTAAAATTTGGATCAACAATAGATGAACGTAAAAGTGCAATTGCATCGTCTCGGTTTTCAGACAAAAATCTTGCTGAAACAGACAAGGAATCCGAATTTAGATTATAAGAAAAACTAGCTGCCAAATCTTCAACGGCACGGGCAAAGCCACGCGAGTCTAAGTCCCCAGCGCCCTCTTCCAATAACCCAGTCATTAGATTTAATGCGCCACGTTTTTCCGGACGATCTAGCGACCCACCTCCACGAAACCGCAATTCAAGTGCCATGAAAGGGATCGACGGTTCTTCAACCAACCAAGCGGTAATTCCACCCGGTGAAATGACCTCTTGAATTTTTACTTCTGCCTGTGCTGGTAATACGGTCAGAAAGCTAATGACCACAGCGCTAAAAATTCTCATTGGCCTTGCTCCTGTTCTTTCATCAACCATCCCGTAACTGAGGTCTCTGGAATAATCACCTTTTTGGCGGCCGCCATGATTTCTTCAGGCGTGATCGCTTGCAAAATTTCAGGCCATGCTTGAACGTCTTCTACGGTCAATCCAGTGGTCAAAGCAGATCCATAGCGTTGTGCGATCCCGTCAACGTTGTCGCGTGCGTAAATCTGCTGTGCGCGAAGCTGTTTCTTCAAACGTTCTAGCTGTACAGGATCGACCCCCTCCTTCATGAAGCTAGCTACTGCGACGTCCATCGCATCCTCGGCCTCCTGAAGGGTTACACCAGGCGCAGGTACAACGATCATATTGAAGGTCGTGTCATCCAAAGATGTCCCACGATAATAGACTGACGAATACACCACGACCTGCGTATCGAACTGCAGCTTCTCCGTCAGATATGATGTCGTGCCACCACCCAAGATTTCAGCCAGCAAAGTCAATGCTGCTGCTTCTTTTTGTGCACCTTGATCCCGTTCTGGAGCCAAATATGAACGGCTTACATAAGGTTGCGCCACACGTGCATCGCGAAAGATCACGCGACGCTCGGCGGTTTGGGGTGGTTCTTCGGTGCGCAACCGTTCAGGCAGGGCAGGATTGGAAGGAATAACGCCATAATATTTTTCAGCTAATTCGCGCACCCCTTCTGGGGTCACGTCACCAGAAACAACTAGGATAGCGTTGTTTGGGGAATAGTAGATTTCATAGAATGACAGCGCGTCCTCCAAATCTAGCGTTTCCATTTCGTGCATCCAACCAATGACGGGCACACCGTAACGATGATTGTGATATTGTACCGCACGCAACTGTTCCGAGAACAAAGCACTGGCGCTATTCTCAGTCCGCTGGTTGCGTTCTTCGATAATCACATCGCGCTCTGTTTCAATATTGGCGGGGGTAAGACGGATATTGCGCATCCGGTCACTCTCCATGCCCATCATCAGCTCAAGACGGTCCGCGGCAATACGTTGATAGTAGGCTGTGTAATCATAGCTAGTGAACGCGTTGTCATTGCCACCGTTGGCGGAAACGATGGCCGAAAATTCACCCGCTTCTAATTTGTCAGTCGCCTTGAACAAAAGATGTTCCAGAAAGTGCGCAACACCAGATGCTCCTTTGGGTTCATCCGCTGACCCAGCGCGATACCATACCATGTGCTGCACAACTGGCGCACGGTGATCCTCAACAACAATAACCTGCATTCCGTTATCTAGAACAAATGTCGTAACGGGATCTTCGGCCGCCATCACTGAAAGTGGCGTCGACAGCATAAGCGTTGCCAAAAAGGCGCGCATTCGAGTCATAAGTGATCCTTCAGTTGGGTCAAATCTTGTCCCAAAAAGATATGCCCGACGCACCCGTTTTCAATAGAGGTCGCAAGAACGTGAGGCGTTGGGATCAGTTGGACGGTGGAGCCGTTGGTGTTGCGATGCCGCTATTGCGATACAAGCGTGCAATCTCGTTTGGATCAAGTGTTTGGCGCTTGTATGCTTCGTTGTAAATATCTTCTCTTACAATCTTAACTTTCGTGAAGCGTCGCTTTGACTTACGGAAAGCTGCGTCTTTGGCCGCCAGCTCTGCACGCACATTAGGGGTCACACCAAAGCGACTGGCGTGCGCAACGATTGCCCCATCACGCGATGGGATACCCGCGTTTGGATCACCACGGCGACCGCCCAAAGCGGCGGCGGCGTCTGCCAATGGTGTCGCATCAACAAGATTGGTTTGACCGGGTGTTGGAGCAGGCAAAGCAGTATAGCTGGTTGGCTCTTGTAGAGGTTTGCTTGGGCTTACCAAGAAATCATCTGGACCATTCCCTGGTGCTGTAAACTTACGAAGTCCCGTATTGGCACAGGCTGTCAAAGACACCATCAAAACGGAAATCACAAAGGGACGCAATAGGCGCATCTGGCTTCTCCAAAACTCAATCAATGACCACCCAAAGATGTATCTTAGGTAGCAATATCTCAGGCAGTACCCTGATGTCACGCACCGTTTTTATCTGGTCGGTTATCTTTGGCAAAGAAAACGAGGCCCAAGGCACCCGCGAAAATAAAAATGTCCGCGACATTATAAACGGTAGGGTTGGTCCAACCACAGCAAGACGTGTTTAGAAAATCCAGAACATACCCATAGTAGACGCGATCAAACACGTTTCCCAAGGCACCACCCACAAGAAGACCCGCCGCGATTTGGACGATTTTGGGTTGCGCGTTACGTGCTACCCAGATCAACACCGTGAGGCAAATAACCAGTGCCACGACAATAAGCGTCCACCTTGTCGTTTCTGAATCATTTCCAAACAGACCGAAATTCACGCCACGGTTTTCACCGTAGCGCAAGTTTAATACGGGCGGGAGAACATCCATGCCTTTGCTGGGTGAGATTCCCATTATGTGAATCACAACATACTTGCTGACCTGATCGGCCAAGAACGCAAGAAATCCAGCAAAAAACATTAATCGCATCGTAGGCTCCTTAGTGACGGAAGTGGCGCATGCCGGTGAATACCATCGCAAGTCCAGCTTCATCAGCGGCTGCAATGACTTCGTCATCGCGCATTGACCCACCCGGTTGAATAAGAGCCGTTGCACCAGCTTCAGCCGCGGTGATCAGTCCATCAGCGAATGGGAAGAACGCATCAGACGCCACAACAGACCCTTTGGTCAGTGGCGCAGATAGACCCATTGCTTCGGCCATATCGATGGCTTTGCGCGCGGCAATTCGTGTGCTGTCAACGCGGCTCATTTGCCCAGCACCAACACCAACAGTCGCACCGTCTTTGACGTAGATGATCGCGTTGGACTTAACGTGCTTGGCAACCGTCCATGCAAACATCAGATCTGACAGTTCTTGCTCAGTTGGCGCACGTTTAGTCACAACTTTCAAATCTCCCAGCGTGATGAACCCGTTGTCTTTGTCTTGGAACAGGTAACCACCAGCCACTTGGCGGATTGTTTGACCAGCGGCCTTGGCATCAGCCAAACCATCTGTGGTCAGCAAACGCAGGTTCTTTTTCTTTGCGAACACTGCACGTGCCGCGTCATCAGCACCGGGGGCAATCACCACCTCTGTAAAGATCGCACTAATCTCTTCTGCAGTTGGACCATCAAGCGGTTGGTTTACTGCAATGATGCCGCCAAACGCGCTGGTGCGATCACAATCGAATGCGCGTGAATATGCTTGGGCCAATGTATCACCGCGCGCAACGCCGCACGGGTTCGCGTGTTTGATGATTGCGACAGCTGGACCTTCGCTTGGATCGAATTCGCTGACCAGTTCAAACGCCGCATCTGTGTCATTGATGTTATTGTAGGACAGCTCTTTGCCTTGGTGCTGCTGCGCCGTCGCAACGCCAGGGCGCGAAGAGCCATCTGTATAAAAGGCTGCCGCTTGGTGCGGGTTTTCACCATAACGCAATGTTTGCGCCAATGTTCCACCAACGGTGCGGCGACGCGGTGTCTCACCAATTTGCGATGCCATCCATGTACTCACGACCGTGTCATAGGCAGCCGTACGGGCATACGCGGTCTGCGCCAAACGCTGACGCAATTCATATGAAGTTTGACCGTCGTTGGCTGCGAGCTCTGCAAGCACAACGTCATAGTCTTCGACATCCACAATCACATTCACAAAGCCGTGGTTCTTAGCACCTGAACGGATCATCGCAGGGCCGCCGATATCGATATTCTCGATCATTTCAGCATATTCCGCGCCGCGTTTGAGAGTCTCTTCGAATGGGTAAAGATTCACAACGACCAAGTCGATTGCACCGATACCGTGTGTGTCCATCGCAGCAACGTGTTCATCATTGTCGCGCAGCGCCAACAAGCCACCATGCACAACAGGGTGAAGCGTCTTAACGCGACCATCCATCATTTCCGGAAAACCTGTAACCTCAGAAACATCTTTAACAGTCAAACCTGCATCACGCAGCGTTTTTGCGGTGCCGCCTGTGCTGAGCAATTCAACTCCTCGCGTGGCTAATGCCGTACCAAAGGCAACCAATCCGGTTTTATCAGAAACAGAAAGCAGAGCGCGGCGAACAGGGTAGAGAT
>JAGSGK010000256.1 GCA_023955215.1 Paracoccaceae bacterium | reverse complement strand
GTATCAGCGAGCGCCCCATAAAGCCTTTGGCCATCCAGCCAACGATGATTGTGAACATCAAGAAGATAACAACACCGATGCCGCGCACATCGATTTGGACATCGCGCTCTAACCCGAGCAAGTCTTGGATCATCTTGTCGGGTTGGTACGAATTAGGGACCCAAGGCAGGACCGCACCATCAATCCAACCAACAACGCTCCAGATTAACCAAACCGTTAGCCAAACGGGGGCAATCACCACCAATCCGGTCAAAAACGAGGATCGAAGGCGTGCAAGTAAGCTAGCGCGGCGAGGTGTTTCTAAATCGAATGGGGTGTTCATGGTGTGTCCGATATAATTCGTCGTTTTAGGTAGGCGCTTTGATCTGATGCTACAATGGTTGGCTGCAATTTTGAGTTATTTTGCAGAGTAATCGGCTAAATGTTTGGCTATTCCTGCCGCTAACTTCGCATTGTTGCGCACCAGTGCAATATTAGCTTCGAGGGATTTGCCCTCGGTTAACTCAAAAATGCGTTGCAACAAGTAAGGGGTTACGGCTTTACCCGCGATGCCAAAGGCATCTGCATCTGCCTGAGCTCGCGCAATAATTGGGGCCAGAACTTCAGCACTGATTTCTGCATCTTTTGGGATTGGGTTCCCAATTAATTGACCGCCAGGCACTCCCATTTCACCGCGTAGCCTATGGGCCGCAGCGATTTGCGCTGGATCGTCCATACGCAAGGGGGCTGGCAGTCCGCTTTCGCGAGACCAGAATGCGGGCATGTCATCTTGGCCATATGCGATGACTGGGACACCTTGAGTTTCGAGAACCTCAAGTGTCTTGGGGATATCAAGGATAGCCTTGGCACCAGCGGCCACAACCGTCACAGGCGTTTGTGCCAATTCCATCAAATCGGCCGAGATATCAAACGTAAGCTCTGCGCCTTTATGAACGCCGCCTATACCACCTGTTGCAAATACATGGATACCAGCCAAACGGGCCGCGATCATTGTCGCAGCCACTGTTGTAGCGCCAGTGCCGCCTGTTGCGATGCACGCGGCCATATCTGCACGTGAAAGTTTTGCAACACCTTTGGCTTTGGCCAATGCCTCAAGTTCAGCATCGTCCAAACCAGCACGCAGGGTGCCGTTCAACACAGCCATCGTTGCGGGGACAGCACCCGCTGCACGTACATCTGCTTCGACCTGACGCGCAACTTCTAGGTTTTGGGGGTAGGGCATCCCATGCGTAATGATCGTACTTTCTAACGCAACAATCGGAGTTCCTTCGGCTTGCGCCTTGGCCACTTCAGCAGATGGGGTGAATAGTGTCATTATACAGGTTCTCCAGAAACATAGGTGGCGGCGGATTTAAGGGCGTCGTTTAAGGCAGTCTTGCGGTCAGCGCCACGGGATTCTGCAGCAATGTGAGCGGCCATAAATGTATCACCAGCGCCTGTTATGCGGGTCACCAGCACTTGCGGTGGTGTTTGACTGATTATTTCACAATCCGTACCTTCGCTGGCGTCTGATCCACCATCGGTCACCAGAACACGTGCGGCGCCTTTTGCCAGCAGTGCAGCAGCGGCGTCGCTGGATGACGTGAATGTCGTTTGGCACAGGAGGCCTGCTTCCTCCAGATTCACATAGAGTGTGCCGCGACCTGCTTGCAGGAAAGGCAACAGGCGTTCTGCCTTGCCAGGAGAGGCAGGCGCAACGCGTAGGTCTGCCTTGATAAGGGAGGGATCGTTGGCAATCTCTGACAACAGCTCAACCGTGAGGTTACCATCCAGTGCGATCAGCCCATCAAAAAGGTGGTCTGGGTCTGCTAAGGTTCCATCGGTTAGGGGGCGCAAAATCCTTGCGCCAGCAGCTTCTAACGAATGCGCATCTGCGATAGCGGCAATTAGGCCATTAGCACCTTCCACCGCCATATAACTGTCAGTGGGCAAATCCTCTGATCGGTAGATCGTGTCGGTGATCATGCCTCGTGCGGCGCAAGCGGCCATCAGTTCCTCGCCCTCTGCATCACGCCCAAGTGCGGTCAAGAGCGCTGGCGTCATGCCAAAGCGTGCCAGTGTCATAGCGATGTTCATTGCAACGCCGCCAGGCAGGCGGGTTATACGACCGGGCACATCCGAGCCTTGGCGCATTGCGCGGGACGATCGGCCAATCACGTCCCAAAGAACGCTGCCAATGCATAAGATATCAGGTTGTTTGCTCATGTGAATAGTCTTGGACCGTGACGCCGACAGGCGCAAGGCGATCTGCCTATTTTGGAACCTGAAACGTGAGTGCTGCCCACAGTGTTTGCCAAACTGCTTTGTCGTCTTTGGTGTAGGGCTGTAAAACAACGGCATCAAATAGGTACGTATGCGCTGGTTTCACGGGAATCTGCGCAATGCCGTTGTCATCAGTTTGGTGCAGGGTGATCGATACTGTTTTGTCAGGTGCGCGTTCAAATGCCTCAACCTGTGTATTCGAACGTGGCATGTTTTCAAAGAACAATTGGACCTGCATATTGCCATCAAAACCATCGCCGTAGGGATTGCTTAGGGCGACAAACTCGGTTTCCATACCATAGTTTTGATCCACACCTTCTCCGGTGCCAACAGCAATCAGTGCTTTGACGTGTCGGGTATAACTCTCTCTGAAGTTCTCGCTTGGCCAGCCAGCAGCTTTGTGATCTGCTTCCGCATTCTTGAAATTCTTATGTGCTGCAAACTTAGCGAACTTGGCCCATTCTTTGTATTTTAGTGTCGTTGGTGTTGTCTCATGTAGAACAACCAGTAATCCATCTTGATCAACACTTGTGGTCAATGCCGGTTGATCACCCGAGCGCCCTTGCGCAGGCGTCAACACATCGCCTTGCGCCAACTCAAAGCGCGAAAACTGCTTTTCAAAATACGAAAGCTTTGAGCCAACAAAGTTTTGACCATTCTTTAGGTCAATCTCCATAATTTCGCCGTTTTCCACTTGAAACTTCTGCGGTTCAATCCAAAACTCGTGTGAATAGACGCTCGTCGCAGACAGACCGAGGGTTACAGCAAGAACAAGGCGGGACAACTTCATGACAAGAGCTTTCTATTGGTTAACACTTAAGCTGCGCTTTGTGGTGCTGATGTCAAGCTTACTTGTCTCAGGTGCCACATTTGTGAGTGCGCACGAGACAGTGCCAACGATTGCAGACCTAGAGGTTGTGGAAGGTCATCTTACGTTTTCGATGCGTGTGAATGTCGAAGCTTTCTTGGCTGGTATTAACCTCGATGAAGTTACCGATACTGACGAAGCCGATGAGGCAGAAAGTTACGATGCGCTGCGTGCATTGAACGCTGAGGAGATCGAGGGGCGTTTGTCTGGGCTTATCAATGGCTTCAACGCGACACCGTTGGTTGCGGTCGATGGTCAGGCAGTTGCGCTCACTATTTCAAATTTTGAGATGACGGTCATGCCTGATTTAGAACAACCCCGTATTTCCACACTTGCGCTGAGCGCGGTTGTGCCGGCAAGCGCAGGTGAGGTGATCATCAATTGGCCAACTGGACGGGGTGCATTGGTATTGCGTCAACAAGGAGTGGAGGCACCCTTCACGGGCTATGTTGATCCGGGTACTTCCAGCCCATCGATATTGATTGCAGGTGGCGGCGAGGCGACCGCTTGGGAAACATTTACCGCATATATTCCCGTCGGATTTGACCATATTTTACCCAAAGGTCTTGATCATATTCTGTTTGTGTTGGGGCTATTTTTTCTAAGCACACGAATGCGTCCACTGGTCTGGCAGATCAGTGCCTTTACGCTTGCGCACACTGTTACGCTCGCATTGGGCGCGATGGGCTGGGTTAACGTACCCGGTAGTATTGTTGAGCCACTTATTGCTGCGTCTATCGTGTATGTCGCTGTCGAGAACATCTTTGCCAAAGGATTAAATCCGTGGCGTCCGTTTGTGATTTTCGGGTTTGGTTTGCTGCACGGACTTGGTTTTGCGTCCGTGTTGGGCGAGTTTGGTTTGCCCGACGGACAATTCATTCCTGCATTGATTGCGTTCAACATTGGCGTGGAATTGGGCCAACTCACAGTTATCGCGCTGGCATTACTAGCCGTTGGCTGGTTCGCACGTAAATCATGGTACAGGTCAGGGATCGCAATCCCTGCATCCTGCATCATTGCAGCTGTTGGTGCATATTGGTGTGTAGAGCGCGTGTTCTTTTAAGGCTTAGGACATCGCTTCGCGTAAAGTCGTGAGGGCCGCAACCGGATCATCCGTTGACCAGATCTCATCACCAATAGCAAAGAAGTCTGTCATTGGGGTGAGCGTCTTGATCATTTCAAGGTTCAGCAAGCCCTCAGCAACCACGGGTACTTCGATAACTTCGGACCACCACTTGAACAGATCGGTTTCGGCAAAACTGCCGTCGCCCAATGTGCTTTCTCTTACAGGGCCAAAGCAGACGTAATCCGCACCAGCCTCGCCAGCACCCATGCCGTCGTGGCGTGAAGTTGAACTGTGAACACCAACAATAGCATCAGGGCCCAGTTCTTTGCGGGCATAACGCACTTGGTGCGCACCATCACTCAGGTGAACACCGTCAAGGCCAAGGCGTTCAACCAAT
>JAGSGK010000165.1 GCA_023955215.1 Paracoccaceae bacterium | reverse complement strand
GCGCGGTCATTAGGAGAGCCCGTGATCGCGATCTTGAACTTGCGCGGCATGAATTGGAATTCAGGGTGATCGGTGGACCACTGGCGGATCAATTCGGCCACAGGACGTGGATCGGCGATTTCGTCAGCAGATGCGCCAGCAAAGTGGTCAGCGGTCACGTTGCGGATGGTGTTGCCCGACGTTTGGATCGCGTGCATGCCAACTTCGGCCAAGGCATCCAGCATATCAGGCACATAACGCAGTTCTGGCCAGTTGTATTGGATGTTTTGGCGCGTGGTGAAGTGGCCATAACCCTTATCCCACTTGTCTGCGATGAACGCGAGTTGACGCATTTGGCCACCGTTCAACGTGCCATAAGGAATGGCAACGCGCAGCATGTAGGCGTGCAATTGCAGGTACAGACCGTTCATCAGGCGCAAAGGCTTGAACTCGCCCTCGGTCAGTGATCCGTCGATGCGGCGCTCCACTTGGTCGCGAAACTGGGCGTTGCGGGTTGCGATGAAGGATTTGTCGAAATCATTGTAGGTGTACATCTTATGCGACCTCTTGTTTGCCGTGGACGTAATTGGATGGGCCTTTTGCGCGGAAGGCTTCGCGAAAATGCGTGGTTTGTGGGGCGGTGCCATCTAGCGCGACATCCATCAGATAAACGCCAACAACATCGGCGATCTGTTGGCTGCCCTCGATCAGGCGCAGATCGGCGTGGGCCTCATCTGTCAGGATTTCGGCATCGGCCAAATCGCGGGTCCAGCCCGTAGCTGTTTGATAAATCACGTCGCCTTTGAGCAGATCATTGGCGGTGACGACTTTGGGGGTGAATGATTTAGACATTATGCAAATTCCCGTGAGATGACGGTGGAAGCGATTTCAGAGGCTGCGCGCGGCGCAAGACCATAGAAGGTAAGGGCGGGGCCGGTCATTTTTGCGTCCGCCAGATCGGCAGGCAAATGAGCCAGCGTTGTAGATAGGACGCGCTGATCAGGGCGTGATGCGTTTTCGATCACAGTCACAGGTGTGTTTTGGTCAGCGCCGTGCATGATCAAACGGCCTTGAACGAAACGGGCAGATTTCTTGCCCATATAGATCGCGGCGACTTCATTTGGTTGGGCTAGTGCGGCCCAGTCGTGATCTGCAAAACCTTGCATGTCGTGACCCGTCAAGAAGCGCACAGAGGCATTGCGGTGGCGTTTGGTCAGGCTTTGACCGATGGAGGCAACAGCAGCAGACGCCGCGGTGATACCGGGCACAATGTGCCAGCCAATCCCTGCCGCGGTCACAGCGTCTAGTTCTTCGTCGAGACGTCCAAACACCGTGCTGTCACCAGATTTCAAACGCACCACTTGGGCACCTGTCAGGCCATGCTCGACCAGAAGGTCGTTGATGGTTTCCTGTGGGGTGGATGGGCCAAAGCCCTCTTTGCCCACATCCAGCATGATCGCCTCGCGGCGGGCCAGCTCTAGGATTTCAGGGCTGATCAGGCGGTCATAGATGACCACATCTGCCTCATCCAATGCCTTGCGGGCTTTGAGTGTCAGTAATTCAGGATCGCCCGGACCAGCACCCACAAATGCGATGTGACCCACACGGGCCTCGCGTGTCAGGTGATCATCAAGCAGCGCATCAAGGGCAGGCTGAACCGCCTCAAGGCCCTCGGCAATCGCGGACGGTCCGGCGTTAAAGTAATAATCGCGCCAGAAATCACGACGGGCGCGGCCAAAGGGCAGGTTGTAAGACATCTTGCGGAATGTTTTGCCAATGCGGGCAAGAGTGCCCAGTGTGCTTGGCAGTTTCTCTTCCAAATCGGCCTTGATCGCGCGGGCCAAAACGGGGGCCGCGCCCTCTGTGCCGATGGCGATGACGACGGGATCACGGTCGACGATGGCGGGCGTGATAAATTGGCTGTCTTCAAGGTTGTCGACCACATTCACCAATGCGCCGTCGGCGTTGGCGATGGCGGCGGTGCGTTTGTCTTCAACCGCGTCCTCGTCAGCGGCATAGAAGATAACGGCGCACATTGTGTCGCCCGGTTCCATGCTGCGTTTGATCAAGGTCAGTTTGCCGGCCGTTGCCCAGTTTTCGATTTCTGGTGCAGCATCGGGCGCAAAGACGGTGATGTTTGCAGTGGTCTTGAGCAACAGGCGCAACTTGGCCAAGGCCGCGTCACCACCACCGGACAGCACAATACGGCGTCCTGCGGTTGCTAGAAAGATTGGGAAATGATCCATGATGCTTTTCCTTGCTGCCTTTTCTTAGCTCCAATATAGGAAATTTTCCCGATAATGCGCCACCCATTGACTTCGATAAGGATGATTGTTCTACATCTGTCAGCAAATAGAACGCATGTACGCATTTTAGGGAATGAAGCGAATGAACGTCCGAATTGACGATGTAGACCGGAAAATTATGAAAGAGATGCAGCGCGATGCGAGCCAATCTTTGGACGAAATCGCCAAGGCTGTAGGCAGTTCTAAGACACCAGTGTGGAATCGCATCCGTAAATTGCGCGAGGCAAACGTGATCGGTCAACAGACCGTTTTCCTAGATGCAGAGGCGTTGGGATTTGAGGCGTGTTTCTTCGTTTTGATCCGCACATCCGAGCACGAAGCCGAATGGCAGGCCAAGTTCCTCAAGGCGCTTAATGATCGCCCAGAGGTGCAAGAGGCGCATCGCTTGGCAGGCGATATCGACTATATCCTGAAGGTACGCGTGAAAAATGCCCGCGCCTATGATGAGTTCTATCAGGCGCTGATTTCAGAGGTGCGCGTGTTCAACGTGACCGCATTGCTGTCGATGGAAGAAATCAAATCAACAACAATGCTGCCGCTTTAACGGCTGACTATCAACTGTTCCAATTTGTGGAAATGATAGCTGTCAGCATAGACAGGGGCCTGCGCCAGTTGAAGATTGGGGCAGGCGTCAAATAGCATCTTTAACCCGATTTGCATTTCAAGCCGTGCAAGCGGAGCACCGACGCAGAAATGCAAACCGCCGCCAAAGGCGAGATGTGATTTGCTGTTCTTACTTGGCGCGAATTGGTCTGCACTTTTCCAAACCTTCTCGCAACGTCCAGCTGATCCTAGGATCAATGCGACCTCGTCACCCTTTTTCAACGGCATGCCACAGACCTCGATATCCTCATAGGCATATCGGGTGAACATGTGCAGTGGCGGATCATACCGCAGCAGTTCTTCGGCGGTGTCTGCGATATTGTCGCCGTCCAGCGCAGAGCCCGGTGTGTCATGTTCCAGCAAGGTTTTCACCGCATTGCCCATGCTGTGCACCGTGGCCTCGTGACCTGCGTTCAGCAGCAAGACGCAGGTGCCAATCAACTCGTCCGTGCTTAGCTTTACGCCGTCTTCTTCGGCGGCAATCAAGTTGGTGATCAGGTCATCGCGCGGATCATCGCGGCGCGTTTCGATATAGGCGCGCAGGAAGGCGGAAAATTCGCGGGCTGCGGTGTTGGCTTCATCCTCAATCGCGCGGCTGCGGTTGGCCTGATACATCGATACCATCGCGTTGGACCAGCGCAACAGGTCGTCGCCGTGTTCCTCTGGCACCCCCAAAAGGCGGGCGATGACGCGGACCGGCAGCTGTGTGCAATAGGCGGGGATCAAGTCGAATTCACCCTCTGGAAAGCCCGCGATCAGGTCATTGCAAATCTCGACCACATCATCATTCAAGTTGGCAATGCGGCGGGAGGTAAAAGCGCGCAACACCAATCCCCGTAGGCGGCGATGGGTGTCGCCTTCTTTTTCCAGCATCGAATGTTGTTCAACCGCATCAAAGGCTTGTAGATGATCTGGCACTGGCTTGCGCAGCTCCGGTGGCACCTCACGGCCCAACCGCTTGTCACGCAGCAGGGCGTGGACTGTGGCGTGGTCAAAGGCGGCCAACATGCCATAATCCTCCCAATAGGCGACGGGCGTGTCACGGCGCGCTTTTTCATAGAAGGTATAGGGGTCTTGGACAAAAGCGGGATCGGTCGGGGATTGATTGAGTATGTGCATGTTTGCACAAAAGCGCAGGGTCGCTGGTCAATGCAAGGGCTGCTTTGCTAAGAGAGGGCATGAAACACGATTTTCTCTATCGTTTGTCGCTGATTGTGGCGTTCCTTGTGCTGGTTAGCGTCGTTGCAACTGGCGTGTGGCGCTACGGCTATGTGCAAGCGCTCAACCAGTCCTCTCGTCAAGCCGAGGCAGATTTGGCATTGGCCAGTGACAGGTTAACAGGCCAGTTACAGCGATACCGCGAATTGGCTGTGCTGACCGCCGATCGCCCTGCATTTTTAAAAGCAATTCAATCTGGAAGCGATGCGAGAACACGGGCCGTCCTGCTGGAAATTGCCGATAAAACAGCAGCGCTGGACGTTATGTTGGTGGACGGACACGGCCGTGTAGTTTCGGCAGCTCGCGGAACCGTTGGCGTCGATCTCAGCCACACGCCCTATGTACAGCGTGCGATGCAAGGTGCGCTTGGCAGATCGCATGGTGTCCGCCAGCCATTTGACGAACGGGTCTATTACTACGCCGCGCCGATTGTGGATGAGGCGTCAGAAGTCACAGGTGTTATTGTAGTGGCGGTGAATATCGCTGCGATTGAGTGGGATTGGGTGGGGGGCAACCCTGCGGTCTTTTTCACTGATGCTTCTGGTGTTGTCTTTATTTCAAACCGATCTGATCTGGTTTTCTGGAACCGTCCTGTCGGGCAAGCAGGTTTAACCCCTCCAAGTGGGAAAGCACCAAAATTTGACAGCTATACCTTAGGAGGCCATGAGGTTTGGGACCTTGGTTGGGGACCATATCTGCCCGAAAATGCACTGCACCTAACGCGTGATTTGCCAGTGGTTGGATTGGTGGGCGAGGTGCTGGTCGATGTGCAGCCAGCACAACGGTTTGCCGTATTGCAGGCTGCTGCGGTTGCTGCACTGTTCTTGGCCTTTGGTGCGTTTTTGTTCGTGGCAACTGAGCGGCGGCGCACGTTGTCACAAGCCAATGCGATGCTTGAGGGACGTGTAGCGGAACGTACGGCGGCGTTGGAGCAATCTAACACACAGTTGCGGCGCGAAGCGACTGAGCGTGAAGAGGCCCAAGCCGCTTTGGCCCAAGCACAAGTTGATTTGGAACAAGCCAGCAAATTAAGCGCGCTTGGGCAGATGAGTGCGGGCATCAGCCATGAACTTAATCAACCGCTGATGGCAATTAGGTCGTTTGCAGAAAACGGCCTGCAATTTATGGAACGTGACAAACCCGAAAAAGCGACTGAGAACCTTGTACGGATATCTGATTTGGCGCGGCGTATGGGACGGATTATTAAAAACCTAAGGGCGTTTGCGCGACAAGAAACCGAGAGTTTGATCCGTATTGATGTGGTTGCCGTTTTGGACAGCGCACTTGAGCTGACCCAAACCCGTTTGCAAGAAGATGGCGTGACATTGGTGTTTGAGCGACCAAATGCGCCTGTTTGGGCACGCGCCGGCGAAGTGCGACTGGCACAGGTATTTGTCAATCTGATCAATAACGCTGCCGACGCGATGCGCGTGGTCACGGACAAACAACTCGTGATCAAAATTGATCCTGCTGAGGACAACGCACTTACCTTACGTTTCAGCGATTCTGGACCCGGTATTGATCTTCCTGAAAAGGTATTTGACCCGTTCTATTCTACTAAAGAGGTGGGGGAGTCTGAAGGAATGGGCCTTGGGCTATCCATTTCCTACGGTATCGTGCAAGGGTTTGGCGGCGAAATTCAAGGCCGAAACTTGGACCAAGGAGCGGAATTCACGGTGAAATTGATGCCATGGCAAGAGGGCGATCAAGCATGAGTAAACAAATTTTATTGGTCGATGACGACAGTGCTGTGCGTGATGCAGTTGCTCAAACACTTGAGCTTGCTGATCTTGAACCGATCGCATTCAGTTCATTCGTAGCGGCGAAAGATACGATCTGCGCCGACTTTGAGGGCGTTGTCTTGTCTGACATTCGAATGCCCGGTCGTGATGGGTTTTTCCTTTTGGACTATGCCAAAAGCCAAGATCCAGACTTGCCCGTAATATTGTTGACAGGGGAAGGTGATGTTCCGATGGCGGTAAGCGCGATGGGTCAAGGTGCTTTTGGGTTTTTAGAAAAACCCTGTGCGCCCAAAGACCTGTTGGCTGTGATTGAGCGTGCATTGCGAACGCGTAACATTGTGCTTGAAAACCGTCGTCTTCGGGTTTTGGTCGAAACAGGTGATCCTGCTGAACGGATGTTGTTTGGTCAGTCTGAGTTATCACAAGCTTTGCGTACCAGGGTACGTCGTGTTTCGCAGCTTGAGACTGAAGTGTTGATTATGGGTGCGCCTGGTGCCGGTATTTCAAAAGTCGCAGAGGTTATTCACCTGTCATCACCACGTTCCAAATCCCCCTTTGTGAAACGTGCGGGGTCTGGCATGTCGCCAGACCAACTAAATGAAGCGGTCAGTTCTGCAAAAAACGGTAGTCTGTTTATCGATGAAATCGCTCTACTTCCGGCAGATTCACAGCTTGCTTTATTAGAGCACCTTGAACAACTAAACAGTGTTCGCCTTCTTGCGGGCAGCACACGTGACCTTGTGCAAGCTGTTGGAAATGGTTCATTTAACGGTGACTTGTTCTACCGGATTGAGGTGACGCCTTTGCGGATCCCCTCACTTTCTGAGTGCCCGGAAGACATACCCGTTCTATTTCGACATTATGTG
>JAGSGK010000207.1 GCA_023955215.1 Paracoccaceae bacterium | reverse complement strand
TAATCCGGCCTGTTTGCGCCTATCGATTGTGCCTTTAGAAAATTTTCACGCTGATCGTTCTGGCGATCGCGCAAAAGCGAAACTTCGACCTGCAGTGCCTCAAGCGCAGCTTGACGGGAGCGTTGGCGCGTTTCCAGTAACAGCAGCTGTTGTTCAAAATACTTTTGTGCACCTTCAATATCTGCGCCGATGTCAACAAACACAGCGTCCCCGTTGATCAACCTGACTTTGAAACGACCAGATTTTGAATAAAGACGGGACAGCGGTATTTGGTACAACTGACCGTCACGATACAGTCGAACAGAAGCATCATCCTGCTTGGCCCCAACAACACCACCCGCCGCTGCCAAGGCTTCGTCCAGATAGATCGGGGCAAGGGTCACCGGGACGATATTTGGTTTTTCGACAGCACCGCCAACAGAAATTTTCTGTGAGTTAAACTCTGCGATTTCCAAACTGAACGTCGGCTCAATCTGGCTTTCGACCAGTTTTCGAAACAAAATTGCCTCTGCTTCTTTTATGGTCTTACCCGCAATAATCACCCGCCCTGCGTTGGGCACATTGATCGATCCATCATCTTGAACCGTGTATCCTTGTCGCGCGCTTTGTGCAGCCAACAGCCCTGATATTTCTTGCAAGGTCGACCCGTTCCACGGTGTCGACAACAACGCACCAGTGATCCCCCCTCACAGTCAATGTTTTCCAAATACAGGTCTGCAGAATGGGACATAAATCGCGCGCCATGAAAACTGCGGATTAACGCAATTCCGTCGCTTGAAGGCGCGTGTCCAATGTTCACATGGACCGTACCGCCATCAAGAAACCATGAACCCACAGTCGCCTGACACACGGCCAAATCCGTGGCTTTTGGCAGTTCGCTATAGCACCGCTCAGCGGTTAATACATCGGTTCGAAACAGACGCTTCACCGAACTTACTGGAGCTGAATAAGTAGCACCTGCATTTGACCAGTTGACTGAAAAAGGACCCGTCCTGTAGTGAACGGCCCCACCCCAGCCAATAATCGCAACTGGCTGGTTCGGTTCATTCTTACCATTGCGGGTAAAAGCGCTTTCTTCATACTGCCCGGCCTTAACGATGACACGGTATGCACCGCCCGTCGCATTGCCGGTTGCAAACGCGCTGTAAATCGTGCGTTTGGCCGCCGTGAAATCCCCGTCATAGGTGCCCAAACCGCTGTTGCTATCATCACATGTGGCGCTGTCGACATGAACAGCTGTGCCCGTCCAAATATTTGGATCGACCAAATCGCGAGGGTTCAGATCAGTGGTAAAGGCAGATCCCGTTCGCTCAACACCAATTGGAAACCGGATTTGATCCCAACCAAAACCAATAGGAAAACTCAATCTTTCGGCCACTGCAGCGCGATACTGGGGCTGTATACCCACGCCAGCCCCCAACATTAGATCAGGCCCTTTATGCCAGATGCAGTCGTACCTGCCGCCAACACACGCGACACCCGCACCGGATAAATCACCCCAGCAGTTAGCGCAGGCAATGTAATTGTATCGCCATTCTTCAAGACAACTGACACGTCTCCACCGCTCGCTAGGACGATGGCGCGCGTAACGTTTTGAAGGTCAACAGCATCGTCGGGCACGATATCAAACCCACCACAAATCGGGCTGCTAAGGCCCGGTGTGAAATCGCCAAATGTATCTGAAATGGTCATAAACTCTTCCTCGATGAATGCTCACGTCAACATCATTCAAGGGGGTTTACGCTTTGATAAGGCAGCGTGCGGTGCCTCTATCAGTAGGTGGTTTTGGCCGCCAAACTTATGTCTGGCGGCCAAATAGTTAGTCTTTAGCCATGTTCTGGGATCAAGATTTCGCGTTTCCCAACATGGTTAGCAGCAGACACCAGACCCTGATCTTCCATCTGTTCAACAAGCCTCGCCGCCTTGTTATACCCAATCGCAAGCTTGCGTTGGATATAGCTGGTGGAACACTTGCGATCCTTTGCAACGATGGCAACAGCCGTATCATACAGCGCATCTTCACCGTCAGTATTCCCACCTAAACCAAGGACAGCATCAATGCTGTTTTCTTTGTCTTCATCAGGCCCTTCGACGACACCAGTGATATAGTCGGGCGCACCAAATGCTTTCAGATGGTTCACGATTTCTTCGACTTCTTCATCGCTCACAAACGGACCGTGGCAACGCGTAATCTTTGCGCCTCCAGCCATGTACAACATGTCACCCATACCCAAAAGTTGTTCAGCACCCATTTCACCAAGGATGGTACGGCTGTCGATTTTCGAGGTCACTTGGAACGAAATCCGCGTTGGGAAGTTGGCTTTAATCGTACCTGTAATTACATCCACAGACGGACGCTGTGTCGCCATAATCAAGTGAATGCCAGAAGCACGCGCCATCTGCGCAAGACGCTGAATGCAGGCTTCAATCTCTTTACCAGCAACCATCATAAGGTCGGCCATTTCGTCAACGATCACGACGATATATGGGAGCGTCTCTGGTGTGTTCTCTTCTGTCTCAAAGATCGGCTCGCCGGTATCTTCGTCAAAACCAGTTTGAACTGTACGGCTAAACAACTCACCTTTGGCCAATGCTTCACGCACACGACCATTATAGCCTTCGATGTTACGAACGCCCATTTTAGACATCTTGCGATAGCGTTCTTCCATCTCACCAACAGTCCACTTTAGAGCCACAACAGCCTTTTTAGGGTCTGTTACAACTGGGGACAGTAGATGCGGGATGCCGTCATAAACGGACAATTCCAACATCTTTGGGTCGATCATAATCATACGACATTCTTCAGGTGTTAGCTTGTATAGCAGCGACAAGATCATCGTGTTGATCGCAACTGTTTTACCCGAACCTGTCGTACCCGCGATTAGCAAGTGAGGCATCTTGGCAAGGTTCGCCACCATGCTGTCGCCACCAATGTCTTTACCCAAAGCAAGGGGAAGACGCATGTTGCTGTCACCAAAATCACGGCTCGACAAAATCTCACGCAATACAACTTTTTCGCGGTGCTCATTCGGCAGTTCGATACCGATCACAGAACGACCTGGAACCGTAGAAACACGCGCCGAAAGGGCGGCCATTGAGCGGGCGATATCATCGGCCAAACCAATAACACGGCTGGCTTTCAAACCGGGTGCAGGCTCAAGCTCATACATGGTAACAACAGGACCAGGGCGCACAGAAACGATCTCGCCCTTAACTCCATAGTCATCCAACACGTTCTCTAGCATACGTGCGTTTTCTTCCAACGCTTCATCACTCAGATGCTGGTGCTGAACATCATCGGCACTTTCCAACAAGCTAAGCGGCGGCAATTCGAATGCTGGACGTTTGTCTTCAAACGATAGACTAGGCTGCGCTTCGGCTTTCGCACGAGCACTCGGCTGAACTGCTCTGCGAATAGGTTGTTGTACCACTTTGCGTGGTTCCGGCACTGGGATCGACATCGGTTGCGGCGCAACTTGCGGAGTTGGAGCAACCGTTTGTGTTCTCGCAGCGGTTTCAATTCTTGGAGCAACAGGCGCAGGAGCAACCAATGGTGGTTCAGGACGCAGCGAAGAAATCGCAGCAGCAGGTGTTGTCATTGGTGGCTCTGCTGGCAAATCAAATTGATCAACAAATATATTTTGTTCTGGCGCAGCCTGCTCCGGCGTTGGCTCAGTGTTCAACACCAACGGATCAGGTCCACGGCCACGGCCCTTCGTCAACGGTGCCACCGACTCGATTTGAATAGATGGGTTCGAACGAACGCGGGACTGAATAACGCCAGCAATCTTCGCCTTGATGCGATCATCGTCAGGCGCATCTACATAGTTGTCGTGATTGAACGTCTCAATCAATTCTGACTCAGGCATCTCCTGCACAACAGGTTCTGCACGTTTGATCAATGACGGCATGCGGGCAAGCAAACCTGTCTTAACCTCAGGCTCAACATAAGTGGCTGGCGCGTGATGCATTGGTTCTGGTGTTTGTGCAGCATAGGGATCGGCATAAGTATGCGCAGCTGGAACCGCCGCAACGGCTGCTTGATATGCAGCGGCTTCATCCGCTTCAATGCGTTGACGTTCTTTGCGATCAGCATTGCGCACCTGCATGTCACGTGCAGCAAGAACAGCAGAATTTGCTCCTTTGCCCAGCAAAGCCATAAAGGCGGCATAAAGCATGATCAGTCCGATCATCAAAAAACGACCCGTGCGCATCAACTCAGGTTTGGTGAACCCCAATACAAACGCACCAAAGACAAGGATGCCAACACCCAAAATCAACGACATCAACTTGATCGCAAACGAAGATCCCAACGGAAGAACAGTCAAAACCGCGCCCATAACAGTGTCACCAAACAAGCCGCCCAAACCAAAACTATGGGTTTGCAACCAAACTTGGCCTGGTTCTAACGTCGCGCCGTAAATAGACACTAACGCGACTGCAATTGGTGCAAAAATCAACCGACCCACTGCGCGTTCTTGACCAAAATGCATGGCAAAACGTACACCCCATGCCAGCAATACTGCAGCAACAGCCCATGCGCCCAATCCAACAATCATAAACAACGGGGCAGCAATAGATGCACCAGAACGGCCCAACCAATTTTGAACCTGCGCGTCGGTAGAAACCATCCAATTTGGATCATCCGGCGTATAGCTAAAAATCATCGCCGCGGCCATCAAGCCAACGATAATCAACGCAATGCCGATCAGCTCCTTACCGCGCTTCTCGATGGCTTCGGCCATGTTGCTGTCCAGCAATGGATCGCGCCCGCGTGTCTGATATGCCATGTTACTACCTCGCCTAATTTTTATTGTGGATGAAGACAGTCGCGGATCGCTTGGATCCCTCGTGTCATTTCCACTTTTGGAGCCACCATAGCGACCCGAATATATTCTGTACCGGGGTTAACCCCGTCGACGTCTTGCGCCAAATACGCACCAGGCAGCACACGCACGCCTGTCTCTTTCCATAACTTCAATGCAGCCGCTTCACCGTCTTCAACTGGCAGCCACAAAAAGAACCCAGCCTCTGGGCTAACGTATCCCGGCACGTCACCAAGGATGCTGTCCACAATCGCAAACTTTTCTTGATACAGCGCACGGTTTTCAACCACATGCTCTTCGTCGTTCCAAACCGCCGCCGCTGCCATCTGCAACGGCAGTGGCAATGGTGTGCCGGCATAAGTGCGCAATTGACGGATCTCATCCATCGTCTTTGGACCGCCGGTCACAAAACCAGAGCGCAAACCCGGTAGGTTTGAACGTTTGGACAGCGAGTGGAACGCAACGACCCGTTCGGGATCGGCGCCCATCTCTGCTGCCACTTCCAATGCGCCAGTAGGTGGCGTGTCTCTATAAATCTCGGAATAGCATTCATCCGCAAAAATCCGGAAATCGTGTTTTTCTGCCAAAGTCAGCAATTCAGTCCAATACGCCCGATCCGCAACTGCACCCTGAGGGTTGGCGGGGGAGCAGATATAGACAGCGACCGTGCGATCCAAAATCTCAACCGGTTGGCTTGCGTAATCCGGTAGATGATTGGTCTCAGCCGTCGCATCCACAAAAATTGGGTCTGCACCCGATGAAATGCTGGCAAGCATGTAAACTTGATAAAACGGGTTCGGCATCAAAACGACAGGGCGTTGACCGTTCTTGGTTTCAGGGCACAATGCCATAGGGGCGTTGTACAAACCTTCGCGCGTGCCATTCACAGGCATGACATTTGTTTCAGGGTCCAAGGTTAAACCGTAGCGACGCT
>JAGSGK010000015.1 GCA_023955215.1 Paracoccaceae bacterium | reverse complement strand
GTTGCGCTTTCCATGTCTAAAGCGACAGCGCGTGACTGGCTGAGGCGTTGGACAGGGCCAGATTGATCGCGCAATTCCCAGTTGCGATTATCGATGGTTGCGACGGTTCCTGTCCGCATAATCCGCTTCAGTTCAAATCCCTCAAGTTTGGTCACTTGGGCCACGGCGGTTTCCAACGCGATCTGAATTTCTGCTAAGGCTGGGATTGGGACCCAAACAGGTAGGTCGTCGTCCAGAACGTGGTCTTCACGTAAGTAAGCATGTGCCAAAACGAAATCGCCTAAGGCTTGGGTGTTGCGCAATCCAGCACAGTGACCAACCATCAACCATGCATGTGGGCGCAGCACGGCGATATGGTCAGTTGCGGTCTTGGCGTTTGAAGGGCCAACACCGATGTTGACCAACGTGATGCCAGAACCATCAGCACGCTTTAGGTGGTAGGTCGGCATTTGTGGCGTTTTGTCTGAGGTCGATAGTTCCTCGTCGCCTTTTGTGATCACTTCATTCCCTGTTGAGACAAAGGCGGTGTACCCGCTTTGGGGATCACTCAATTGGCTGCGTGCGTAGGATTCAAATTCGGACACATAGAACTGGTAGTTTGTGAACAAGACGTGGTTTTGGAAATGGGATGGATCAGTCGCCGTGTAATGTGACAAGCGCGCTAACGAATAATCAACGCGTTGCGCGGTGAACGGCGCCAGTGGTCCGGTGTCGTCTGGCGATACATATGTGCCATTCACGATATCATCGTTTGTTGTGCTAAGGTCCGGCACATCAAAGAAGTCACGCAGTGTGAAGTCTGCCGCGCCTTCTTGGGGTACAGTGATGCTAGGGTCACTTGCGACTGCGAAGTGAACTGGGATTGGCGTGGTCGAAGACATCACTTGGACGGATGTTTTATGGTTTTCGATCAGCAATCCGATTTGTTGAATTAGATAGTCACGAAACAGGTCGGGGCGTGTGATTGTCGCCGCATATGTGCCCGGTGATGAGACGTGGCCAAATGCCAATCTAGTATCAATTTTGGCAAAGCTGGTCGTGGTTATACGCACCTCTGGGTAAAACGCGCGGATACGTCCCTTTGGTGCGCCGTCAATCATTGCCGTGGTGAAAGCACCACATAAGAATTCGGTTGCTTCGGTGTACAACTTTTCCAGCTGTGCAACTGCGGATGCTGCGTCATCAAATTGTTTTGGGGCGTCTACGTCGGGTGTTAAAATCTCTTTGCTCATTTTACGTCTCTATTACGGGTATAAATTCAAATGTACGCACGTCGACCAATCCAAGGTCTGAAATGCGCAGTTCAGGTATCACGACTAGGGCCAGCAGCGAATGTTGCATGTAGGCATTGTTCAAGGTGCAGCCGCAGTCGCGCATCGCTTGCATCATTTTTTCGGCACTCGCAGCCACTTCGGTTGCGGGTTTGTCAGACATAAGACCTGCAATAGGCAGTTCAACCAATGCTGTTTCTTGTCCGTCTTGATAAATCGTGATTCCGCCACCGACCTCAGCCAGACGGTTGGCGGCCATCGCCATATGCGCACGATCTGTGCCCACAACGATCATATGATGGCTGTCATGCGCCACGGTTGAGGCCATTGCCATTCTGCCCTCGTATCCAAAGCCTGAAACAAAGGCGTTGACTACACCACCTGTTGCTTGGTGTCGCTCAACCAGCGCAATTTGACAGGTGCCATTCGCGCCTTTAACCAACCCATCGGAAACAGGCAGATCCATTTTCAGCGCTTTGGTAGGTGCCTGATTTTCGACAACACCAATCACATTGGCCGTAACCGAATTTGCGCCACTCGGTGCGCTAACTTCAAAGTCAGTCGCTGAAAGGGTTTTACCCATGTTGACGGTTTGGCGCGCACTGTCGGGCCAATCCAAATGCGGGCAGTCTGTGATGATCGTGCCTTCCTCTGCAATAAGTTGCCCACGGGCAACTACTTTCTCAATGGTTAACGTTCGTAGATCAGAGGTTAGAATAACATCGGCACGCCGTCCCGGAGTCAGCGATCCGATCTCGCGTTCGAGGCCAAAATGGGTGGCCGTATTGATCGTCGCCATCTGCAAGGCCACCAGAGGATCACACCCACATTCGATTGCATGGCGCACTGCGCGGTTCATGTGCCCGTCATTGACCAAGGTGCCAGAGTGACAATCATCGGTGCACAAGATCATGTTGCGTGAATCCAAACCCTTTTCTGTGATTGCAGTGATTTGGCTTTCGACATCATACCATGCAGAGCCAAGGCGGATCATAGACCGCATTCCTTGGCGCATGCGCGCTATGGCATCCTCTTCGCAAGTTCCCTCATGATCATCCGCGGGGCCGCCCGCGACATACGCGGCAAAGGCAGGGCCCAGATCAGGAGAAGCATAATGCCCGCCTACGGTTTTGCCTGCGTTTTGCGTGGCTGCAATCTCGGCCAACATTTTGGGATCGGCGTTACTGACGCCCGGAAAATTCATCATCTCGCCCAAGCCAATGATACCTGGCCAAGTCATTGCCTCTGCCACATCTTCGGCACTGATTTCAAAACCAGTTGTTTCCATACCGGGAGCTGATGGGGCGCAAGACGGCATCTGAGTGAATACATTGATGGGCTGCAACAACGCTTCGTCATGCATCAAGCGCACGCCTTCAAGACCAAGAACGTTGGCGATTTCATGGGGGTCTGTGAACATTGACGTCGTGCCGTGTGGGATAACCGCACGCGCAAATTCTGCAGGGGTCAACATGCCTGATTCAATATGCATGTGGCCATCGCAAAGGCCGGGGATCATGTAACGACCTTCGGCTTCGATCACCGCAGTGTCATCTCCAATGCAATAGCTTGCGTCAGGTACGACACAGGCAATCCGCCCATGCGTAATGGCGATGTCATGATTTGGAAGGGATTCACGGGTGTGTACATTTACCCAGATACCACCACGAATAACGGTCTGTGCAGGCGTACGCCCTGCAGCTACTTCGATCAGATGGTGGGCGACGTCGGGCCAGCTTGGGAAAGGGTGATGTTCCATGTTCCGATTATTCAGGGATTTGCAGCAGGCGCAAGGGGCGTTCGTATCGTGTCTTGAAACTGTTACACTGCGTGGGGTATTTAGAGGGCATGGATATCACAATACATCACTTTCCCGAATGCGGGACATCAACCCACACACTGCAGATCATTCGTGACGCAGGTTACGATCCGATCGTTGTGGAGTACATGAAAACGGGCTGGACAAAGCCGCAGTTAATTGAGCTTTTTGAAGCCGCCGACATGACAGCTCGCCGTGCCTTGCGCATACACAAAACCAACGCAAAAGAGCTGGGTTTGACGGCAGAGGGAGTTAGCGAAGAAGCGATTATTGACGCTATGGTTCAGTTCCCCAAACTGGTGAACCGCCCGATTGTTGTAACAGAATATGGAACAGCATTGTGTCGCCCATCAGAAGACGTTCTTGAACTGCTGCCTAAGTGGCCTGCAGGACCTTACAACGCTAAAAACGGAACACTGTTGATTGATGAAGAAGGCAACCGCGTCGATTTATCATGACAACGTCGAAGTGATTGTGCCATGATTTTGATATGGATTATGAAACAGTAAGTCCTGAAGACTTTGGTAGATCTTTGCGCGGAATAGGGTTGAACCTAGTCGTTCGAGATGTGGTGAAGCAGTGCGATTTTCTTGCTGCGGTATTCGATATGAAAACGCATCGCGTTTCCGCCGACTTTGCCATCGTGACCTACGGTGATCAGGTGTTCCAGTTGCACAGCGACGGCACCTATCACTCCAATCCATTGCTCGGGCTTTTGCCTGACAACCCACCGCGAGGCGCTGGGCTTGAGATTCGTCTTTATGACACCAATCCTGAAGAGGCTGTTGAACGGGCAAAGGTGACAGATGCTGTCGTTTTGCAAGAGTCCACGGATAAACCACACGGCCTACGCGAGGCGTATATCCTGTGTGAAAATGGATATGCTTGGGTCCCATCACGTTCTTTGTAAAACGTATAATTTATCGCGTGACAAAAAGGTCTAGTTTAGCCACGCTCCATTTCAAACGTCACTGAGGAGACTTGAAATGGCAAATGGCGCCTCCGGAGCAAATATGGATCACTGGCAGGAGCGAGTGGACCTTGCAGCAGCATTCCGCTGGACCGTGCGATTGAACATGCACGAAGCGGTCGCCAACCATTTTTCTTTGGCAATCAATGACGAGGGAACCAAGTTCCTGATGAACCCAAATCAGGTGCATTTCAGTCGGATTAAGGCCAGTGACCTGATCGAAGTAGATGCAAATGACCCTGCCAGCATGGAAGGGCCAGATGCGCCGGACCCAACGGCGTGGGGACTGCACGGTGGGATGCACCGCCACTGCGCGCACGCGCGTTGTGCAATGCACGTTCACTCCCCCTACGCTACTGCTTTAGCAGCTCTGGCGGACAGCCGCTTGCCGCCTGTGGATCAGAATGGGTGCACGTTTTTCAATCGCTATGTTGTTGACGAAAATTATGGCGGTTTGGCCTTTGAAGAAGAAGGCACTCGCTGCGCAAAATTGTTTGATGATCCGAAGAAGAAAGTCATGATTATGGGGAACCATGGCATCATGATTGTCGGCGATACGGTCGCAGATACGTTTAATCGACTGTATTACTTTGAGCGGGCGTGCATGACATACATCATGGCCTTGCAAACAGGACAGCCACTTCGTGTGATCCCTGACGATATTGCGGAAAAGACAGCGCAAGAGCTTGAGGGGTATCCCGAGCAAGACGCGCGTCACTTGTCCGAATTGAAAGCGATTTTGGACGACGAAGGGTCCAATTACGCCAGCTAATCCACGACGCCACATACACCTCTTTGAAGAAGTTGAACCTATGATCTACGGACAAACGGACGAACAGTTGATGATTGCGGACACGGTCCGATCTTTTGTTGAGAAAGAAATTTATCCTCACGAGGAACTTGTTGAACGCACTGGCGAAGTCCCCGCAGAAATTGCGCAAGAGATCAAACAAAAGACGTTGGATCTGGGTTTTTATGCCTGTAATTTTCCTGAAAGCGTCGGGTGCGCTGGGCTGAACCACGTTGAATTTGCGCTTGTTGAGCGTGAGTTGGGGCGTGGTTCTATGGCGTTGAACCATTTCTTTGGGCGACCTCAAAACATCCTGATGGCATGTGAGGGGGAACAGATTGAACGGTATTTGATGCCAGCGGTTCGCGGTGAGCGCATGGATGCACTCGCTATGACTGAGCCCGGGGCAGGTTCCGACGTACGCGGTATGAAATGCGCCGCTGTCCGTGATGGTGGTGATTGGGTTGTGAACGGCACTAAGCATTTCATTTCTGGAGCAGAACACGCAGACTTCATCATTGTTTTTATCGCAACAGGTGAGGACGAAACCCCACGTGGACCGAAAAAGCGGATCACAACATTTCTAGTTGATCGGGGCACGCCGGGGTTCACCATTCGTGATGGATATAAGTCTGTTAGCCACCGTGGTTACAAAAACATGATCCTTGAATTTGACGATTGCCGTATACCTGATGCTCAGGTCTTGGGCGAAGTTGATGGTGGATTTGAAGTGATGAACGAGTGGCTTTACGCCACACGGATTACGGTTGCTGCAATGTCAGTGGGACGAGCACGTCGTGCATTTAACTATGCGCTAGACTATTCAGCGCAACGCGAGCAATTCGGTCAACCTATTGGCAAGTTCCAAGGTGTTAGTTTTCAGCTCGCTGACATGATAACCGAAATTGATGCTGCAGACTTGCTTACAATTGCAGCAGCGGACCGGCTGGACAAAGGGTTGCCTGCCAACCGTGAAATTGCGTCTGCTAAGTTATATGCCAGCGAGATGCTTTCACGTGTAACAGATGCCGCGATCCAAATTCATGGCGGCATGGGGTTGATGGATGATTATCCACTGGAACGTTTCTGGCGCGATGCACGGGTAGAACGCATTTGGGACGGCACTTCGGAAATTCAACGCCACATCATCAGTCGCGACTTGTTACCCGCTTTGGGAGCATAAAGGATTTTGCGCCTCCAGCGGGGATATTTAGGAACAGAAGAAACGGGTACCAAAAGCTTCGGTACCCGCTTGAAAAGCACAAGTGCTTCTCCTGTTACGGCCATCGGCGTCCCCGCCTGTTCCGCACTACTAAGTAATAAGATGAGGGTTAATAAACCGTTGCTTCTTCTGTTCCAAAATATCCCCGCCGGAGGCATTCCAACATTTGCGAATGTTAGTCGCCATGCGTGATCTTTCCCGTCTTTTACGCCCGACGTCCATTGCTGTTGTTGGGGGCGGTGCGTGGTGCGAGCAGATTATTCTTCAATGCCAGAAAATGAAATTCGCAGGGCACGTTTGGATGGTCCATCCACGTGAGGTTGAGGTCTGTGGTGTCAAAGCTGTTGCCTCATTGGCTGCGCTGCCATCTGCTCCGGACGCTGTGTTTTTGGGTGTGAACCGCCATCTTGCGATTGAATTGATGCGTGAGTTATCGTTGATGGGCGCGGGTGGGGCCGTCTGTTTTGCTTCGGGGTTTTCTGAGGCTATTGCTGAGGATGCATCAGGCGCTGATCTACAAGCGGCGTTAATAGATGCGGCTGGTGAGATGCCCTTTTTGGGTCCGAATTGCTATGGGTACGTTAACGCGTTGGATAGTGCGTTGCTTTGGCCTGACCAGCATGGATGTACGCTGGTCGAAACAGGTGTTGCGATTCTTACTCAGTCCTCAAACATTGCAATTAACCTGACTATGCAACAGCGTGGGTTGCCGATTGCCTATACGATTGCTTGTGGGAACATGGCGCAAACAAGTCAGGCTCAGATAGCTACCTCACTTTTAGACGACCCGCGTGTCACAGCAATTGGCCTGCATATTGAAGGGTTTTCAGATATTGCCGAGTGGGCTGAGCTTGCGCGTAAAGCGCATAAGCGTGGCGTGCCATTGATTGCGTTGAAGGTTGGGAAATCCGATCAGGCCCAGCGGGCGACAGTATCTCATACTGCGTCTCTTGCAGGCAGCGACGCTGGCACGGATGCGCTATTGCGCCATTTAGGTATTGGGCGTGTTTACGACTTGCCGGCCTTCCTTGAGACTTTGATGGTGTTGCATTGCAATGGGCGCTTGGATGCCCCCACGTTATCGTCGGTCAGCTGTTCGGGTGGTGAAGCTAGTCTAATTGCAGATCTTGCGCATGACACTTTGATGACATTTCCTACTTTGACAGAGGGCCAAAAGATCGAGTTGTCAGGGGCGTTAGGCCCAATGGTGGCTCTCTCTAACCCGCTTGATTATAACACATACATTTGGCGTGATACTGAAGCGATGACACGCGCGTGGTTGCCGATGACTGCTCCGCATATCGGGATGACCATGTTGATTGTGGATTATCCCCATACAGATGCAAGTGACTGGGTCTGCGCAACGGATGCTGCGATTGCAATCCGGGAAAAGAGCGGCAGGCCAGTTGCTGTTGTCGCGACTTTACCAGAATTGATGCCACTCAATATTGCCCAGAAATTATTAGCTGCCGGAGTGACACCACTGAACGGCTTACGTGAAGCAGTTGCTGCGGCTGAAATTGCCTCATCTACTGTCGTTTCGTTTGCAGATGTGCCCCTGCCTGCAGGTGTCGATAGAGACGCGATTGTTTTGAATGAAAGCGACGCAAAGGCAGCGTTGGCATCTTATGGCATGCGCGTTCCACAACAAGCGGCAGACGTTGAAGCTGCTGGCGCTTTGGTTGAACCATTCGCGGTTAAAGGAACAGGATTTGCGCACAAATCTGAAGTGGGTGCCGTTGCATTAAATGTCTCTCATGCTGAACTGGCGAAGGTTGTCAAAACCATGCCTAGTGAATGTGTCTTGATTGAAGAGATGATTACAGGTTCGGTTGCTGAAATGCTGATTGGCGTCGTGCGTGATCCTGCGCATGGTTTTATCCTTACTATAGGTGCTGGAGGTGTTTTGACGGAAATTATGCAAGACGCTATTTCCTTTATTGTGCCGACCCGTGCAGAAGTTATTCGCGCCGCGTTACCACGCTTAAAAACATACCCTTTGCTTTCGGGTTTTCGGGGTGCAGCTGCTGCAAATATAGATGAATTAATCGAGGGAATAATGGCGTTACAATCTTATGTGATTGCGCATGCTGACAGACTCGAAGAGGTGGAAATCAACCCAATGATGTGCACACCAACTCATGCCATTGCTGCGGATGCCTTGATCCGTATTGCCCCAAAAGGACCTGATCTATGAACCCGATTAAGACACACCGTGAAGGCGCTATTTTGCTGGTTACTTTGGATCGTCCCAAAGCGAATGCAATCGATTTGGAAACAAGTCGTATCATGGGAAAAGTGTTCGCTGATTTCCGTGATGACCCTGAACTGCGGGTCGCTATCATTACTGGTGGCGGCGAAAAGTTCTTTTGCCCCGGTTGGGACCTGAAGGCTGCGGCTGATGGCGATGAAGTAGATGGTGATTACGGCGTTGGTGGTTTTGGCGGTCTTCAAGAATTGCGTGATTTGAACAAGCCAGTAATCGCAGCAGTGAATGGAATTTGCTGTGGTGGCGGTTTGGAATTAGCGCTGAGTGCGGATATGATTTTGGCTGCAGATCACGCCAGTTTTGCCTTGCCTGAAATTCGGTCAGGTACAGTCGCGGATGCTGCAAGTGTAAAATTGCCCAAGCGCATCCCCTATCACATTGCAATGGAGCTGTTGCTTACCGGCCGTTGGTTCGACGCAAGCGAGGCCAAAGGGTGGGGTATTGTGAATGAGATCCTTGCGGGTGATCAATTGATGGACCGCGCTTGGGAATTGGCGCGCTTGCTCGCATCCGGTCCCCCGCTTGTTTATGCTGCGATCAAAGAAATTGTGCGCGATGCTGAGGATTCAAAATTCCAGGATACGATGAACCGCATTACAAAACGCCAGTTGCCCTCTGTCGATAAGTTGTATGCGTCAGAGGATCAGTTGGAGGGTGCCAAAGCATTTGCTGAAAAACGTGATCCGGTTTGGAAGGGCTGTTAGGCCTTTCGAAACAAGGTGACGAGGCCAGTGTCTTGGGCGTGTTCGCCTGAACCGTTGGCTGCGTAAATGGGCAACTCTCGAAATTCTAGGTCGGTAATAATATCGCCAATGGATGCAAATTTTGCCTCAAACCCATGAGAAGAAAAATGGCCGCTGTTGATCGAAATGACGATCCATCCACCCCTTCGAACAAGTCGTATCAGTTCATCAATCGCCTCTGGCCCAACGTGACCATGGGTGAAGGTTCCTGAACTGGTGATGCCTGCATAAATGCCAGCCTCAACCTCTAAGCCAGCCAATATGTCACCTTCAAATAGGGTGTGGTAGATTCCTTTGGCTTTTGCGACTGCTAGCATATCCGGTGAAATGTCGGTAGCGTCGATGTGATCTAATCCACGTTCACGCAGTGCTTGGCCACATAATCCTGTTCCGGCACCTACGTCTAATACGGGTTGGAAGCCCCCTGCATTTATATAGGCCCGCGCGACATGTTGGGGCATGATATAGGCGTGTTCTTTGGCAAAGGTTTCATCGTATGTTTCCGCCCAATCGCGATAGAGGCGAAGAGAGTCTTCAGGTGTTTTGAGGTCATATGCCCCATCTAAGTCAGGTTTGCTTGTCATAAAGGAAGTGGAACGCACTGTGGTAAATTGCGCAACCCCTTGTGTTCAGCAAAGAGGCGCGGCACCTATAGTCCATGACACATACACTTCTTTCTTTTGGTCACGGATATTCAGCCCGTGAATTGACCAAACATTTGTTGCCTCAAGGCTGGCGGGTGATTGGCACAACGCGGACGTCTGCAAAGGCGGATGAATTGGCGGCCTCAGGTGTGGAGCCGTTGGTATGGCCCGATAGTGATATGAGTGCGGCGATTGCAGCGGCGGATCATATTCTAATTTCGGCAGGTCCGGACGGGGACGGGGACCCGACACTGAACTTACTGCGCGATCAAATTACACGGAAAAGTTCGAAACTTAGATGGGCAGGCTATTTGTCGACCACTGGCGTTTATGGAAATTTTGACGGTGCGTGGGTCGATGAAATGACACCACTGAATCCTACAACGAAACGTGGGCAGTTGCGCAAGGCAGCTGAAGAAGATTGGTCTTCTGTCGCAGGGTTGCCGCTCCATATTTTTCGATTGGCAGGTATTTATGGTCCGGGCCGTGGTCCTTTCGCAAAAGTACGCAATGGGACCGCGCGGCGGGTAATCAAAGAGGGACAGGTTTTTTCGCGTATCCACGTTGAGGACATTGCGCAGATCTTGTGGGCGTCGATCCAACGGCCCAATCCGGGTACCGCCTATAACATGTGCGATGATGATCCTGCGCCACCCCAAGACGTGATTGCACATGCCGCTAATTTGCTAGGGATGCCAGTGCCACCGGCGACGGCCTTTGAGGATGCTGAGTTCACGCCTATGGCCCGCAGTTTTTACGCGGAAAATAAGAAGGTGCGCAACGACCGGATCAAGACAGAGCTAGGCGTGGAACTGATCCACCCCACCTACCGTGAAGGATTGCAATCGTTGTTAGATCAGATGGCTTAGGCCGTCGCAGCACCGATTTGGGCGATGCCTAAAACGTCCAAAACTTTCGTCTCGATGTCGTCTGCATTTAGTCCTGCAGCTGCATACATATCGGAAGGGTTCGCATGGTCGATGAACGTGTCGGGTAGGACCATTGAGCGGTATTTAAACCCTCGGTCAAATACACCTTCATCTGCGAGTAATTGGGACACATGACTGCCAAAGCCACCAATTGCGCCTTCTTCAATAGTGATCATTGCGTCGTGGTTTTCAGCCAGCGACAATATCAGATCGCGATCAAGCGGTTTGGCAAAGCGGGCGTCAGCAATCGTTGGGGTAATCCCTTTAGTTGCAAGTTTTTCTGCAGCTTTTTCGACTTCAGCCAGTCGGGTGCCAAAGCTTAGCAATGCAACTTTTGACCCTTCTTTGATCATTCTGCCCTTGCCAATTTCCAGCGGGATACCGCGTTCTGGAAGCTCTACACCATTGCCTTCGCCACGCGGAAAACGGAAGGCGATTGGACCCTCGTCATAAGCGGCAGCTGTTGCAACCATATGCGCTAATTCTGCCTCGTCCGCGGCCGCCATGACGACGAAGTCGGGCAAGTTGGCGAGGAATGCGATATCAAACGCCCCCGCATGTGTTGCGCCATCAGCACCAACGAGACCAGCGCGGTCAATTGCGAAGCGAACTGGCAACCGTTGGATGGCAACATCATGTACAACTTGATCATAGCCGCGTTGCAGGAACGTGGAATACATTGTGCAAAATGGCTTCATTCCACCAGCGGCAAGGGCGGCTGCGAATGTTACGCCGTGTTGTTCTGCAATACCCACGTCGAAACAACGGCTGGGGTAACGTTCTGCGAATAAGTTTAGGCCGGTGCCGTCAGGCATGGCCGCAGTGATAGCGCAAATTTTGTCATCTTCTGCAGCAGCTTTAAGCAAGTAGTCAGAAAAGACATTGGTATAGCTTGGCGCATTGCTGGGCGCTTTTTTCTGCTCGCCAGTGATGACGTTGAATTTGGCCGTAGCGTGACCTTTGTCGCGGGCGGCCTCTGCAGGTGCGTAGCCTTTGCCCTTTTTTGTCAGGACGTGAATGAGTATCGGTCCAGTCGCACGTTGTTTGACTGTGCGCAAAACTGGCAAAAGTTGATCCATGTCGTGACCATCGATTGGGCCAAGGTATGAAAATCCTAGCTGCTCAAACAACGTCCCGCCAACGGCCAAGCCCTTTAGCAAATCTTTGGCGCGGCGTGCGCCTTCACGAAAAGGTTCTGGCAATAGACTGGCCGCACCTTTTGCAGCAGCTTTCAATTCCTGAAATGGCTCTTCTGCATATAGACGGCTGAGGTAGGCGGACATCGCGCCAACGGGTGGCGCAATCGACATCTCATTGTCGTTCAGAATAACGATCAAGCGCTTGCCCAAATGACCTGCGTTGTTCATCGCCTCATAGGCCATACCGGCGCTCATTGAGCCGTCACCGATCACAGCGATTGCATCGCCCAAACCTTCGGGCACATTGCCGCCTAGATCACGTGCGACCGCAAAGCCAAGTGCGGCGCTGATTGAGGTTGAACTGTGCGCTGCGCCGAATGGATCGTATGGCGATTCACTGCGTTTGGTGAAGCCGCTTAGGCCATCTTTTTGGCGAAGCGTACGGATACGATCACGGCGCTCTGTCAGAATTTTATGGGGATAACATTGGTGGCCCACATCCCAGATAATTTTGTCTTTTGGGGTGTCAAAGATCGCATGCAGCGCGACGGTCAATTCGACCACACCCAAACCTGCGCCAAGATGCCCACCGGTTTCTGAAACGGCTGAGATGGTTTCAGACCGCACTTCCTGTGCCAACTGCGTCAGTTGGGCATCAGACATTTGGTTCATATCAGCAGGGCGCTGAACGGTGTCCAAAAGCGGAGTGTTCGGGCGGTCAGTCATCGTGTTGTCCTAATTCTTGCGAGTGATCACAAAAGCCGCTGCTTCACGCAGTGCTTTTGCATCGTCACCATATACACTTAACGCATCTGAAGCAGATTCGACCAGTTCACTTGCGCGGCGTTTTGCCTCGTCCAAGCCCAATAGCGACACAAATGTCGCTTTGCCTGCATCTGCATCCTTACCGGTCGCTTTGCCAACAGTTTCTGCGTCGCCTTCTACGTCCAAGATATCATCGGCAATTTGAAAGGCGAGCCCGAGCGATTTGGAGTAGTGCGATAGTGCAGTGATGTCGCTTTGAGCCATGCGCGGACCTGCCGTCGCAGACCATTCCATCAAGGCACCCGTCTTGCCTTGTTGGAGCGTCGTGATTTGTTCAAGAGACAATGGCACAGCCGATGTTTCGGCTGCGATGTCCAAAGCTTGACCTAGAACCATACCTTGAGCGCCACTTGCTTTTGCAAGGCTAAGGGCGAGGTTCGCGCGTACTTCGCCGTTTCCAACTTCAGGACGTGTTACCATTTCAAATGCGAGGGTTTGGAGGGCGTCGCCAGCTAGTACTGCCGTCGCCTCATCCCATGCTTTGTGAACAGTTGGTTCGCCACGCCGCAAATCATCGTCATCCATGCAAGGCAAGTCATCATGAACCAAAGAATATGCATGCAAGGCTTCAATCCCTGCCGCAGGCCAGATCGCAGATTTAGGATCGATGCCGTGCAGGCGTGCGGATTCTAAAACAAGAAACCCGCGTAGTCGTTTGCCGCCGTTAGTGGCATGCGCCATCGCGTCAATCACGGGCAGTCGATCGAGTTTAGAAAGGATTTGGTTGAAGTGCGTTTGGATATGATCCGCGCATTCCGTTAAGCGTTGGCGAAACATTGGTTTCAGAGACTTTCAACAGGTTTCAAACCCGTCGGGTTGCCGTCCGCATCCAAGGTTATCGCCGCAACCTTTTCTTCAGCTTCTTTCAGTTTGGTCTCGCATCGCGCTTTGAGCAATGCACCGCGCTCATATAGTGAAATGGATTGGTCTAAAGCTACATCGCCACGTTCAAGTTGACCAAGAACCTGTTCAAGTTCAGCCATCGCTTGTTCAAAGCTCATCTCAGTCACAGGAGTTTCGGTCATGGTACGGCCTTTGTTCAATCCAGAGTTTCTTGCGGGCCAAAGTGCCAACGCTTTGATATCTTAACCGCCTTCTAGTCTTGATACCAGTCGGCGATTGGGTGATTTGGGGCCAAGTCAGTCGGGGGCGAGCATGTATCCCGCACCCCGTACGGTTTGCAGGTAGCGAGGCTGTTTGGGGTCTGTTTCGATTTTACGGCGCAAGCGTGTGATTTGGACATCGACTGCACGTTCTTGGGCTTGGCCGCGGTCTCGACCTAATTCTTCAACCAGTTTGTTGCGGCTGATTGGTTCACCCGGTTTGGCCGAAAAAATCTTCATTAACTGCATTTCGGTTGCCGTAAGGCGCACCAAATCTTCGGCCTGCCACATCTCTCCACGTTCAAGGTCATAGCGTATGTCACCAAGGTTCAGAATTTTTGGAACGGAATCTTCGGCCGGTGTTTCGGGCATGCGGCGCAAGATTGCGTTGATTCTCAGCAGAAGCTCTTTTGGTTCAAACGGTTTTGGCAGGTAATCGTCGGCACCAGCTTCAAGGCCTTCGATGCGGTTTCCGGTTTCGCCCTTTGCTGTTAATAGCAAGATAGGTGTCTGGCTTGTTTCACGGATTGAGCGGCACAAAGATAGACCGTCTTCCCCTGGCATCATCACGTCTAGAATGAGCATATCAAAATCAAGGCCCGTGAGGATGCGCCGCGCATGGGCTGCATCGCGTGCTGCAGTAACTAAAAAGCCATGGCGCATAAGGAATTTCTGCAACAAAACGCGGATACGTTCATCGTCGTCTACGATCATCAGGTGGGCGTCTAATGCACTCATGCTCCGGTCTCCTTGAGGCGCGTGTAGGCGCGTTGCATTTCGGTATCCATCATTGCTTCTAACACAGTTCGAAAACCCGCAACAGCTTCGGGACCCGCGTCACGAAATGCGCTGCGCATGCGTGCGCGCTGCGCGTCTGAAAGTGTTTGCTCTAAGCGGCTACCTTCATCAGTTAAAAATAGATGCCGCTCGCGTTTATCCACCTTGCCAACTTTACTGATGACCAACCCTTGTGCGATCAAGGTACGCAAAACGCGATTTAATGATTGCTTGGTCACGCCAAGGATATTGAGCAGGTTGTTGACCGTTGTACCTGGTGCGCGGTGGATAAAGTGGATGGCGCGGTGATGCGCGCGGCCATAGGCCATGTCTGCGAGAATACGATCAGGATCGGCGGTGAAGCCGCGATATGCAAAGAACATTGCCTCAATCCCTTGGCGCAATTGTTCGTCAGTGAGGAAGAGCAGGTTTTCACCGCTGTATGCTGATGTACTGCGCCCGTCCGACATAATTAATCGATCCTGCTTTAAATCACTTTGTTACAGTATACGTCAGTGTTGTTGACATTCCAACATCAAAGGACTAGAGGATCGTAGGTTTTACGCAAGATTATGTCCACATCGGAACTATATGCGCAATTAATGGAATAAACTCGGAGGATACGGCGATGGCTGCTGGTTATGATGATCGTGATGGAAAAATCTGGATGGACGGCAAGCTGGTCGACTGGCGCGATGCAAACGTCCACATCTTAACGCATGCAATGCACTATGCTTCTTCTGTTTTTGAAGGTGAGCGTTGCTATGATGGTAAGATTTTCAAATCCCGTGAACATTCTGCCCGTTTGATCCAGTCCGGTAATCTGATTGATTTTGAACTTCCGTATTCCGTTGATGAAATCGAAGCCGCGAAAGAAGCCGCTTTGGAAGCTAATGGTTTAACCAACGCATACGTTCGTGCAGTTGCATGGCGCGGTGCAGGTGAAGATATGGGTGTCGCTTCCGCGAGGAACCCTGTCCATATGGCTGTGGCATGCTGGGAATGGGGTAACTACTACGGCGACGCAAAGATGAAGGGTGCTAAACTCGACATCGCAAAGTGGAAACGCCCGTCGCCTGAAACTGCACCATCCCAAGCCAAAGCTGCTGGTCTGTACATGATCGCGACAATGTCTAAGCACGCGGCAGAAGCCAAAGGCTGTTCAGACGCTATGATGTTTGATTACCGTGGTTATGTCGCTGAAGCGACTGGCGCGAACATCTTCTTCGTTAAAGATGGCGAAGTTCACACACCAATCGCCGATGCATTCTTGAATGGTATCACCCGTCAGACTGTTATCGGCATGCTGAAAGAAAAAGGCATCACGGTTAACGAACGTATCATCATGCCAGACGAATTGGCAGATTTCGAGCAATGCTGGTTGACGGGTACTGCTGCTGAAGTGACCCCGGTTGGTCAAATCGGTGACTTTAATTTTGAAGTGGGTGCGCTTACACGCGATATTTCTGAGAGCTACGAAAAACTGGTCCGCGTTTAACTTGGATTACACTGCATTTGCGATCGAGTGGGAGGCAGCATGGAACTCCCACTCGCTTGATCGTATTTTGGCACACTACTCAAACGACGTTGTTTTCCGCTCCCAAAAGGCGATGCGCCTTGTTGGTTCGGGCGAATTACGTGGCAAGCAGGCCTTGCGTTCATACTGGTCCGCAGCATTGGCAAAACAACCTGATCTTTCCTTTGTGGTGGTCGATGTTTTGCATGGCTATGGCATGATGGTCATAACTTACCGAAATCAAAATCATTTGCTGGCTGCGGAAACTCTGCGCTTTGGCGCGGATGGATTGGTTGTTGAGGCATCGGCGTGTCACGCCAAGGGCTAGTTTATTGACCTTTGGGTGCGGTCGCTGCGCGGTCTTTACTGCGATCCATACCCAGCTTTCTTTCCCGCCAGATAATCAAAACACCACCAGATACGACTAAGATTGCGCCGATAATCATGTTGATTGTTGGAGCTTCTGAGAAGAAGACATAGCCAATGATGCTTGCAAAAATTAGTGACACGTAATCGAACGGAGCCAGCATGGATGCGGCACCATGCCGGTAAGACGAAGTGACCAGAATTTGTGCCAACGCGCCAATGGTACCGGCCCCAATCAATAGGCTAAGCGAATATGGCGTGGGCCAAACCCAACCGAATGGTAGGGACAATAGAGATAGGCACGTGGCGGTAAGTGAAAAGTAGAAAACGATTGCCCCTGTCTTCTCCGTCGCGACCATTTTACGAACGTGAATTTGTACAAGGCCACGTAAGGCTGCAGCTGCAAGTGTAAATATTGCACCAAGTCCAGCGCCAGTGGTCATTGCGTCTGTATCAAGCGAAAGTCGAGGTGCCATAACGATCATGACACCAACCAATCCTAAAACAACGGCTGATAAACGATAGATACCAACGCGCTCGCCAAGTAAAAAGATGGCAAGGATCACGGTGAACATAGGGGTAGCATACCCAATTGCTGTCGCTTCTGGCAGGGGAATCAACGACAATCCTGCGAATGTTAGGAACATGGCGCTTGAACCAAACAGCCCCCGCCAAACGTGGCCCCAGACATTGTTTGCCACCAACCCTGTGCGCAATTCGCCACGAAACCGCAGCCACAAAAGGATGATTGGGATCGGCATCAAAGATCGAAAGAAAACAGCTTGGCCCACTGGGACTTCTTTGGTCGCTTCCTTGACCATGCCCGCCATCACAACAAACAAAAGCACTGCTGTGATTTTGAGGCTTATAGCTAAGACTGGTCGATGGTCTGTGTGGGGTTTTTCCATACCTTTAGCTGCGCCTTTTAACGCGAGGGCGCAAGGTGAGATTATTTGTAGGAATGGAAAATTGGCTATCGTTTAGGAGTTAAACTTAACCAATTTGCCCTTGGTTTTTGCCAACTTGACCACGGTGCATCAGGATGTGATCCAAGATGACACATGCCATCATCGCCTCGCCAACAGGCACAGCGCGGATGCCAACGCATGGATCATGACGCCCTTTGGTGATGATATCGGTTTCTTCACCTGACTTGGTAATCGTCTTGCGCGGCGTCGTGATAGACGAGGTCGGTTTGACTGCAAAACGGATTACAACATCTTGGCCGGTGGAGATACCGCCAAGGATGCCGCCAGCGTGATTGTCTGAGAAAATAGGACCATCAGGTCCCATCCGAATTTCGTCAGCGTTCTCTGTACCCATCAAAGTGGCTGCCGCCATGCCTTCACCGATTTCTACAGCCTTTACTGCGTTAATCGACATCATGGCCGCCGCAAGATCTGTATCTAGCTTTGCATAGATTGGCGCGCCAAGACCGGCTGGCACATTCCGCGCTGTCACTTCGATAACAGCACCAACGCTGTTTTGGGATTTGCGAATGCCATCTAGGTAGGTTTCCCATTCGGAAGCCGCCGCTGTGCTTGGTACCCAAAACGGGTTTTGATCAATTGCATCCCAATCAAATTCGGAACGGTCCAAATGCTTTTCACCCATCTGAACCATGTAGCCTGTGATTTTCAAATCAGGGGCCAACAACTTAATCGCTTCGCGTGCGATTCCACCTGCGGCAACGCGGCTGGCGGTTTCCCGGGCGGAGGAACGGCCACCACCACGATAATCTCGGATGCCGTATTTCATCCAATAGGAAATGTCGGCGTGACCGGGGCGGAATTTCTCAACGATGTCGCCATAGTCTTTTGAACGCTGATCAGTGTTTTCGATCAACAATTGGATTGGTGTACCGGTTGTCTTACCTTCAAATACGCCAGAGAGGATTTTAACTTCATCAGCCTCTTTGCGTTGGGTCACGTTTTTGCCTGTGCCGGGTTTACGCATGTCGAGCCAGACCTGAAGCATCTCAGGTGTAACTGGGACGTTCGGTGGGCAGCCATCAACTGTTGCCCCGATCGCTGGGCCGTGGCTTTCGCCCCAAGTTGTGACTCGGAACATGTGGCCGAAGGTATTGTAAGACATAAACGTTTTCCCCTGCGTGCTTAGTGGGCACGGCATCCTTTGGGTGGGTTCTAACTGCGACGGCTTGTCCCCTCAAGTGGTTTTGCCTTGCGACAGTGATGGCGACCTTCTATTTAGGACGGACCTTGGGGTGCTTTAAATAGCTGAGATGCCACTGTGCGGACCCATTGAACCTGAACCGGCTAACACCGGCGGAGGGAAGGTAACGGCAAAATAGCCCCCTTTTCCCTATCGCCGCAAAAGGAGGATGCCATGAAGTATCTTACATTTGCAGCGGGCGTATTAACTGCAAGCTCAGCTTTTGCTGAGTCGCCCGTCCAACCTATCCTGACTGTATATGCAGGGGACTATTTCACATCAGAGTGGGGCCCAGGCCCTGTCATCGAAAAAGGTTTTGAAAAGATTTGCGACTGTGATCTGCAATTCTCGACTGGTGATTTGGTGCCACGTCTTCTGCTAGAGGGCGAGCGCACCAAGGCTGATGTTGTCATTGGTCTGACGTCTGACGTCACTGCCAAGGCGCGCGCCACAGGCCTGTTTGCCCCACATGGCCAGGACAACAGCGCACTGACCTTGCCGATTGAGTGGACGGACGAAACATTCCTGCCGTTCAACTATGGTCACACGGCTTTCATCTATAATGAAACGACAATGGCAACGCCTCCAGACAGCTTTGATGCGCTGTTGGCAATGCCGGATGACGTGAAGATCGTTATCCAAGACCCACGCACATCCCTATCTGGTTTGGCTTTGGTTCTTTGGGTTGATGCGATTTACGGCGACAAGTCAGCTGATGTTTGGGCGCAACTTGCCCCAAAAATCCTGACTGTGACCAAAGACTGGTCTTCCAGCTACGGTCTGTTCACGGACGGCGAAGCGGATATGGTTCTTAGCTACACCACATCGCCAGCCTACCACATGTTTGCCGAAGACGACTTTACCAAGAAAGCAGCGATCTTCCCAGAAGGTCACTATTTCATGGTTGAGACCGTTGCCAAAATCACAGGCACAGATGTGCCTGAATTGGCAGATGCATTCATGTCATATGTTATGAGCGAAGCCTTCCAAACGGTTATCCCGACAGCCAACTGGTCGCTTCCATCTGCATTGCCAACCGATCAATGGCCTGAAGGCTGGGCGCAATTGCCGCTGCCAGAAAAGGTGCTGTTTTACTCTGAGGAAGAGTCCACAGCCGTACAAGAAAAAGCCATCGAGACATGGCGCGCAACGCTAAGCCAATAAGTCGCATTGCAGGGATTGCCGCGGCCACATTTGTGGTCGTGGCAGTTCTGCTGGCGTTTGTCGGGATTGGCCTGCGGGTCAAGACCATCAGCGGGCTTGGCCCAGCTGAATGGCAAGCGATCCAGTTTACTATTGCCCAATCCGCCCTGTCAGCACTGCTGTCCTGTGCATTGGCTGTGCCCGTCGCCCGCGCTCTTGCACGACGCAAGTTTTGGGGCCGCACATTCCTGATCACCCTGTTGGGTGCCCCGTTTATTCTACCTGTTATCGTCGCCATGCTTGGGCTCTTGGCCATATTTGGCCGGTCGGGCGTCTTGAACGACATGCTTGAGATGATTGGTATCGCCAAGATTTCGATCTACGGGCTGCAAGGTGTTGTGCTGGCCCATGTGTTTTTTAACCTCCCCCTCGCGATCCGGCTGTTGGTGCAAGGTTGGCAAGGCGTGCCAGCGGAACGGTTCCGTCTTTCGGCGCAATTGGGGATGGGGCCGCGCATGGTCTTCCGCCTGATTGAATTGCCGTTGTTGATGCGGATATTGCCGGGGGCCTTTGCCCTGATTTTTGTGATTTGCCTGACCAGTTTTGCCGTTGCGTTGACCCTTGGCGGTGGACCACGGGCCACGACGATTGAGCTGGCGATTTATCAAGCGTTTCGTTTTGATTTTAATCTGGGCCGGGCCGCGCTTTTATCTCTGGTACAACTATTCGTTGCTGGTGGTGCTGCGGTGCTGGCATTTTGGCTGGTGCCTGCTGTCACCTTTGGCGGGGGCATGGACCGAATGCAGAAACGTTGGGACGCGCAAGGCAATTGGGCCCGTGCGTTGGACGGTGTGTGCATTGCCTTTGCGGTAAGTTTCCTGATTCTGCCGCTGTTGGCGATTTTGACGTCGGGGCTGCGCGGGCTTTTGGAAGTGCCGCTGATCGTTTGGACATCTGCATGGACCTCGCTTTGGGTTGCGTTGGTGTCGGTGCTGATTTTGTTGGTCGTGGCCCTGCCTATGGCGGGGTGGATCGCCACATCTAGACGCGCAAGCGTTGAAGCCATTGGTTTGTTGGGCTTGTCGGTGTCGCCCCTGATGATTGGCACGGGCTGGTTCATTTTGATTCACCCCTATGCCAACCCAACCGATTGGGCATTGGTCGTAACCATATCGGTCAACGCGATGATGGCTTTGCCCTTTGCCTTGCGCATCTTGGTGCCATCAATCCGTCAAACCGCGCAAACTTATGATAGGTTAAGTGGTGCGCTGGGCATCTCTGGTATAGCCTTTTGGCGCTGTGTTCTGTTGCCGCGCTCGCGGCCGCAGATCGGGTTTACCGCGGGTTTGACAGCAGCCCTGTCGGTGGGGGATTTGGGGGTGATCGCATTGTTTGGCGACCCTGATCGTTCGACATTGCCGCTTCAGATGTATCGGCTGATGGGCAGCTATCGGACCGATGCGGCAGCGGGTGCTGCTTTGATATTGCTGGCGCTGGCCTTTGGCCTGTTCTGGATCATGGATTATTGGGGGCGTCGTAATGCTATCGCTTAATAAGATCGAAATCACCCAAGGTGCCTTTGAATTGAGGGCGCATTTTGATGTGGACGCTGGGCAGAAGGTCGCAGTTGTTGGGCCATCGGGCGCCGGAAAATCGACGCTGGTTGGCGCGATCTGTGGCTTTATCGATTTAGGCGCTGGACAGATCATGCTGCATGGCCGCGACATCACGCAGGCGCAACCTGATGCGCGGGATATGGCGATGTTGTTTCAAGACAACAATCTGTTCCCTCACCTGACGATTGCGCAAAACGTGGGGTTGGGCATTCGCCCTGCGCTGCATTTGACAGACGATGAAGCTGTGCAAGTGAACGATGCGTTGGCGCGCGTTGGATTGACCGATTTCGGAACGCGTAAACCCAGTGAGTTGTCCGGCGGTCAGCAAAGCCGCGCAGCATTGGCGCGGGCCTTGGTGCAATCCAAATCGTGGATGATCTTGGACGAACCCTTTGCTGCTCTTGGTCCGGCGTTGCGGGCAGAGATGTTGGATTTGGTGGCTGAAGTGGCTGCTGAAACCAATGCCGGTGTCATGATGGTGACGCATGCCCCCGAAGATGCGCGGCGCATTTCGGATAG
>JAGSGK010000126.1 GCA_023955215.1 Paracoccaceae bacterium | reverse complement strand
ATCGCGCGTCAGGCTGCGATCCGCGCAGGTCTACCAGTAACAGTGGCTGGCATGTCGTTGGATCGACAATGCGCGTCCGGTATGATGGCGATCGCCACAGCAGCCAAACAGGTCATGTATGATGGGATGGACATTGTCATTGGTGGCGGTGTCGAAAGTATTTCAATGGTGCAAACACCTGAAATGCGGGTCGGGTCTGACAAATGGCTCAAAGACAATAAACCTGAAATGTATATGACGATGCTTGAAACCGCCGAAAACGTAGCGACCCGTTTCAACATTTCACGCGAAGCCCAAGATGCCTATGCTGCTCAATCTCAAGAACGCACACATGCTGCCCAACAGGCTGGTAAATTGGATGACGAAGTGGTGGCGATGTCCACGACTATGATGATCCAAAACAAAGAAACGAAGGAGATTACATCTCACGACGTTACTATTGAAAAAGATGAGGGCAATCGCCCAGGCACCAGTGCAGAAAGCCTTTCAGGGCTGAAACCAGTCTTTAAAGATGGGTTGAACCTGCAAACTGGTGAATTTATTACCGCTGGCAACGCCTCTCAATTGTCAGATGGTGCATCTGCATCGATCGTGATGGAGGCTTCGTTGGCGGAGAAGAAAGGTCTAGAGCCCCTTGGCCGCTATATTGGTGTCATGGCAGCGGGGTGTGAGCCTGATGAAATGGGTATTGGACCGATTTATGCTGTTCCAAAGTTACTCGAAGCCCACGGCCTCAAGATGGACGATATCGGCCTTTGGGAGCTGAACGAAGCATTCGCAAGCCAAGTTTTAGCGTCTCGCGATGTACTCGGAATCCCGGATGAAATCCTGAACGTAAATGGCGGAGCGATTTCGATTGGGCACCCTTACGGGATGTCGGGGGCGCGTATGGTCGGACACGCATTGATCGAGGGCAAGCGACGCGGAGCTAAATATGTAGTCTGCACCATGTGCGTCGGCGGCGGTATGGGTGCCGCAGGACTGTTTGAAGTACTGTGAACCGAACTCAGGGCCAGTAACAGCTGGCCTTCCGACTGAAAATTAACAGATAGGGACAATCAGTATGGCACGCGACGATTCACATCTTCCCAAAGCACTCCAAGGGTTACGCGTTCCAATGGTTGCATCTCCACTGTTCATCATTTCGGTGCCCGAGCTGGTAATTGCCCAGTGCAAAGCCGGGATCGTCGGATCATTCCCCGCTCTGAATGCACGTGAAGAAGATGGTGAGCATCCCATGTTGGATACATGGCTGACACAAATCGAAGAAGAGTTGGACCGGTACAACCAAGCCAACCCCGATACTCCAGCAGCTCCGTTTGCGGTCAATCAAATCGTACATCGTTCTAACACACGGCTTGAACGTGATCTCGAAATTTGTGTGAAACATAAAGTCCCAATCTGGATTACCTCACTTGGCGCACGTGTAGAAGTGAATGAGGCTGCCCATTCATGTGGTGGAATTGTTCTTCATGATGTCATCAACAACAAGTTCGCGAGCAAAGCAGTGGAAAAAGGGGCTGACGGTCTGGTGGCAGTTGCTGCGGGGGCCGGTGGTCACGCCGGAAAACAATCCCCACTCGCCTTGATTAGCGAAATTCGTGAATGGTTTGAGGGGCCTTTGCTACTGTCTGGATCTATCGCAACAGGTGCATCTCTTTTGGCAGCCCGTGCTATGGGTGCCGACTTGGGGTATACAGGCACCCCCTTTATCGCAACTAATGAGGCAAATGCACAACAAGAGTACAAAGACATGATCGTCGCCTCTAGTGCAGATGACATTGTGTATTCGTCACTATTTACAGGTGTTTGGGGGAACTACTTGAAGGGTTCAGTTAAAGCTGCAGGCATGGATCCCGAAAATCTTCCGGTCGCTGACAGCTCATCAATGGATTTTGGTAGTGGATCATCCAAGCCTAAGGCATGGAAAACGATTTGGGGGTCGGGTCAAGGTATCGGTGCCGTTAAGTCCGTTGGTCCAGCTGGCGATGTGGTCAAACGAATGGCTGAAGAATACGCCGCCGCGGGTAAGAAACTTGCCGCCGAATTTGCGCCATGACCGAACGTTCTCCGCTCGATCTACAAGCCATATCTAAATACCTGAAACCTAGATTGGATGGATTTGACGGACCGCTAGTGGCCACCAAGTTTGAAAGTGGTCAATCCAATCCAACTTTCTTATTAAAAACACCTACGAACAACTATGTATTGCGCCGCAAACCACCAGGGGTCTTGTTGAAATCAGCCCATGCTGTGGACCGTGAGTTTCGTGTTCAAAAGGCATTGTCAGGCACTGATGTTCCTGTCGCCAAGATGCACTACCTATGTGAAGACGATTCAGTCATCGGGTCATCGTTCTACATCATGGATCATGTTAGCGGCCGTAACTTCAACGAACCAACCCTCGGTGACCTCAACAACGCAGATCGCACTTCGGTTATGAAGGACAAGAACCGCGTACTAGCAGCGCTACATGATGTAAACATCGATAAAATCGGCTTGGCTGACTATGGTCCGCCGGGCCACTACTTAGAACGGCAGGTCGGTCGTTGGTCTAAACAGTACCGCGCATCAGAAACGAAACCATTGCCTGCTATGGACCGCCTAATTGATATCATAACAGAACGAATGCCTGTCGATGACGGTCAACGCACGTTGGTTCACGGTGATTACCGTATCGACAACATGATTTTTGAGCGTGATGGTACCAGATGTTTGGCTGTTCTCGATTGGGAACTAAGTACCATCGGACATCCTTACGCAGATCTTGCTTCCGTTATTATGCAATGGCAATTGCCTGTCGGCCGCAAAGGACGGGGCCTAATGGGCGTTGATCGCGCTGATCTTGGTTTGCCCACCGATGATGCATTTATCATGCAATATTGCGAGCGCAGAGGATTGGATGGAATTGACAACTTTGGGTATTTTGTGGGGTTTTGTTTTTTCCGAATGGCCGCAATTATTCAAGGCGTTCTGAAGCGTGCACTCGACGGGAACGCATCCAATCCAGAGCAGGCCAAAGAACTTGGGGCTTATGTTCCGGTTTTTGCAGAACATGGCTTGAAAGCGTTAGAGCAACGTTGAAGAACTAGAGATCTAGATCGCGTCGGATATCGGCTCCGGTTCACGCAGCAATTAGCAACAATAGGACCACTGGCATGAGCGACACACATCAAACTTTGCTTGATCTTTTGGCACTCGAACCACTTGAGGTCGATTTGTTCCGCGGCACAGGGCAGGGTGGTGAGACGTCTACCCGTATCTTTGGCGGCCAAGTCATAGGACAAGCCCTAGCCGCAGCATACGGCACAGTTCCCGATCGATTGTGTCATTCGCTGCACGCCTACTTTATTCGTCCCGGTGACCCTGAAATACCAGTTATCTATCAAGTCGACCGCGCCCGTGATGGCGGCAGTTTCACGACAAGGCGTGTGGTCGCGATCCAACACGGCAAGCAGATCTTGAACATGTCGGCCAGTTTCCATGTCGCAGAAGATGGATGGGATCATCAACATCCAATGCCTGACGTGGATGGCCCTGATGATTTGCAAGACCAACGCGAATTGCGCGCAGCTCATGTTGATGAGCTCCCTGAAAAGCATCGTGCCGACTTCCTGCGCCCACGTCCCATCGACATCCGCCAAGTGGCACCGCGTGATTTCGTTGATCCAGAACCAACCAGCGACAAAAACCACCTTTGGTTCCGGATGCGGGAAGTCGCTGGATGCACGCCGCAAATGCAGCATTGCTTGTTGGCCTACGCCTCAGACATGAACCTGTTGGGATCATCACTGCGCCCACACGGCCTGACGTGGTTTAAAGGTGAAGTTATGTCTGCCAGCTTAGACCATGCTATGTGGTTCCACGGCACTCCACAATTTCAAGACTGGCATTTGTACACAATGGACAGCCCATGGACTGGCGGCGGACGTGGATTTAACCGTGGGGCGATCTACGACCGTAGTGGCCGATTGGTAGCCTCAACGGCACAAGAAGGACTTGTCCGTCCAATCAAACCGCGTAGCTGATCACCCAAATACAAAGAAACACAGCTTGTTATTATCCGGATCACGCACATATGCGCCATAAAATCGGTCAGGAATCCGCTGTCCGGGCGCACCATCATCCGTGGCACCAAGCGCGATTGCTTTTTCATATAACACACCAACTTCATCTTTATCGCTGGCTGGAAATGCAGTCATGGCACCGTTCCCTGGTGTTGGGTCATTTTTGTCATACGGCTTGCAAATCGCCAACATTGGTTCACCACGCTTTGTGCCGATAAAAGCGATACGTCCCATATCGGTTACTATCTTGGCGCCTTTGTCAGTGAAAAGGGCTGTGTAAAATGTTTTGGCGGCTTCCATGTCCGAAACGCCAATTGTGGTGTACCCAATCATAATTCTAATCCCATGTGTTCAGCCGTCGAAATCATTGAACTGACGGTTCAATTTCCGCATGCCGCCAATCCAGCGTTCATAATTTTCGGTTTTGGCCTGCATGTAACCCGTGACAGATTTGTGCGGCAGCACCAGAAATGTTTCATCCCTGATCGCCTGCACACAACATTCTGCGACATCATCAGGTTCAATCATCCCATCAATGGCCGCGACGTGCTCTTCTAGACCACGGGTCATTTCGGTACGTACAGCCTGAGGGCATAATACAGAAACCTTGATCCCCTGATCGCCATATGTCATTGCCATCCACTCTGCCAACCCAACAGCGGCGTGTTTTGTAACGCCGTATGGGGCAGAACCGATTTGGTTAAGCAATCCTGCAGCAGAAGACGTGTTCAGAAGATAACCTCCGCCACGTGCTGCCATGAGCGGCACCAAATGACGGGCTGCCCAAACGTGGCTCATCACATTGATATTCCAGATACGTTGCCAATCATCATTGGGCACCTCGACACCACCAAAGGTGAAAATACCTGCGTTCGAGCAGAACAGATCTATTGGACCAACATTGGCTTCAACATAGTCAATAAGTGACTTTATTTCAGGTTCAGATGACACATCAACCTTGATTTTTATCCCGTTGATTTTATTGGCAGTTTCAGCCGCGCCATCTTCATCAATGTCAACACACACGACATTCTTCGCACCCTCGGCTGCAAAGCGCAGACACATCGCGCGACCGATGCCTTGGGCGGCACCAGTCACGACAATAACTTTATCTTTAAGATCCACGTTTTACGCTCACTTACCGCCAGTCATTAACCGGCTGGTCGCTTGTTTTGTATCGGCCTGACGTGAGTTACTGTCTTTAAATGCTTTAACTTCAGCACGTGCAATGACATGGTGATGCACTTCATCAGGACCATCAGCATAACGCAATGTGCGCTGCCCCGCGTACATACCTGAAAGTGGGGACCATTGAGAAATACCAGTCGCACCATGCACTTGCATGGATTGGTCAATGATTTCACAGACCCGCTCTGGCACCAACGCCTTGATCATCGAGACCCAAATGCGGGCTTCTTTGTTTCCTAACACATCCATGGCTTTCGCCGCCTTCAGCACCATCAAACGCATAGATTCAATATCAATCCGCATCCGGGAAACGGTTTCCATGTTCTTACCGAGATCAATGATCGGTTTACCAAAGGCTTCGCGATTGATTGCACGATCAAGCAGTAAATCCAGCGCTTTTTCGGCCTGACCAATTGATCGCATGCAGTGGTGAATTCGCCCTGGACCCAATCGCACTTGTGAAATTTCAAAACCGCGGCCTTCACCCCATAGGATATTCTCTTCGGGAACTCGAACATTCGTAAAGCGAATATGCATATGACCATGTGGCGCGTCATCGTGACCAAACACATGCATTGGACCAAGAACCTCAACACCCGGCGCGTCCATCGGGACCAAAATTTGGCTTTGTTGCCTGAAACTTTCGGCATTTGGTGAGGTTTTCACCATAACAATCATGATCTTACAGCGCGGGTCTCCGGCGCCTGAGATATAGTATTTCTCACCGTTGATGACCCATTCACCGTTCTCAAGAACCGCTGAGGTGGAAATATTCTTCGCATCCGAAGAAGCTACATCTGGCTCAGTCATTGCGAATGCAGAGCGAATTTCGCCAGCCAGCAGCGGCTTGAGCCACATGTCTTTTTGCTGCTGCGTACCAATGCGCTCCAAAACTTCCATGTTACCAGTGTCAGGTGCAGAACAATTCAGGGTCTCTGGGGCGAGGGGGCTCTTGCCCAATTCGGCAGCAATATATGCATAATCAAGGTTCGATAGCCCTTCGTCGGTTTCAGCGTTTGGCAAGAAGAAGTTCCACAGACCTGCATCACGAGCTTTCTGTTTTACCGTCTCCAACAATTCCAATTGGCCCGGTGCATAAGACCAACGATCTGCACGACCTTCGCCCATGCGGTAAAATTCGTCTGCAATCGGATCAACGTTTTCGCGGATGTGTTTAATCACCGCGTTCAAAAGCGGTTTATTCTTTTCAGACATTTCGAGATTGTTCATATCGTGTGGCGTTTGGCTATCCGTCATGCGGCGATCCTTGATGTGGAATAAGTTATTAAAGACAATGCGATAACAACCCAAGTTGATGTCCGTTCTTTCTGGGCACCAGCAAAGACTTACAGGGTCATGTCAACGACATCGACCCTCAAGAGTTATTTGGTGTCCCATCTTGGTGTAATGCTAGAACGGATATTACCTTCTGCCAATACAGTGGAACGGAACGTCACATCATGAGATTGTCCTTGGACAACAGTTTTCATACTGCCATTTGTTCACATAATACAAATTATAAGTAATTCAACACTCCAGATATCACGTGTAGGCATTGTCGTAATACATTGTTTTAAAATACCTTTAGATCAAACCATATCCCGCCCCACGAACGGTTCTTACAACATCGCTACCACCAAACTGCATCAACGCTTTGCGTAGCCGTCCAATGTGAACATCAACCGTTCTAGTATCAACATAGTTGTCGCGCCCCCAGACACGATCCAGCAGCTGATCGCGCCCCCAAACGCGAGATGGTTTTTCCATAAACGTTACCAGCAGTCGAAACTCTGTTGGACCAAGTTTCAGCTCGTTACCATCACGCGTCACTTTGTGGCTCTCAGCGTCCAGCGTGATGTCATCATAAGTCAATTGCTGTCCAACAGATGGCCGCACCCGCCGCAATTGACTGCGCACACGCGCCATCAGCTCGATCACAGAATACGGCTTGACCACATAGTCATCCGCACCCGTTTCAAGGCCACGCACACGATCCACGTCTTCGGATCTGGCAGACAGCATGATTACAGGAATTCCACGGGTCGTAGACTTTGATTTAAGTCGTCGACAGACTTGGATCCCACTGAGCTGCGGCATCATCCAATCTAGAACAATAACATCCGGCATCTCTTCTTGGACCAACATCATTGCGTCTTCGCCATTGTCAGCATGAATTACGAGATAGCCTTCAGCTTCCAAATTATAAGCCAGCACTTCGCGCTGTGCTGGCTCGTCTTCCACAACGAGTATACAAGGTTGGTCGATCGACATGAGACGATCCCTCTAGATGGTCTGCGTTGAGGTGACGTCTGATTTCACACGAGCTTCTTCAGGATATTCGCCCGTTACCAGATAAACTACTTGCTCAGCGATTGCGGTGACATGGTCACCCATACGCTCAATATTTTTACCGATGAAATGTAAATGCATACAGGCAGTAATATTACGCGGGTCTTCCATCATGAATGTAAGGAATTCACGAAACAACCCATTGTACATTTGATCAACATCACTGTCGCGTTCGATCACATCGCCTGCAAGCTCTGCATCACGGTGAATGTAAGCATCCAGTACGTCTTTAAGCATCTTGCTGACTTCTTTTGCCATACGGCGCAGTGCGCCCGCGCTGTCACTCACAGGTGCCATTTGGGCTAAGACCCCGGTACGCTTGGCAATGTTCTTGGCATAGTCACCGATGCGTTCTAGGTTCCCACTAATCTTCATAATTGCCAGGACAAGCCGCAAATCACCCGCAGTTGGTGAACGAAGCGCGATCAAACGGGCCGCATCTTCATTAATTTCCTCTTCGAGCAGGTCAATCGCCTTGTCGGCGGCGCGGACCTTCTCGGCACGTTCCTCATCGCGAGTTTCAAGTGAGATAGCACCTTCCAAAATGGCAGCCTCAACAAGGCCTCCCATTTTCATGATCTTTGCCTGAATATCCTCAAGGTCACGATCAAATGCAGATGCAATGTGTTGCTGTGTCATGTCTGTACTCCCTACCCGATCCGGCCTGTAATGTAGCTTTCAGTGCGTGGATCCTGAGGCGTTGTAAAGATCTGCCCCGTTTCCCCATATTCTACCATATTGCCCAAATGAAAGAACGCTGTTTTTT
>JAGSGK010000069.1 GCA_023955215.1 Paracoccaceae bacterium | reverse complement strand
ATCTAAAGATCGCAAGTGATGCCCATTTGGTTGCAGGCATCAAAGTGTCAGGCCATTCGATTTCTTTGATGTTGGTTGATTTCGAAGGGACACAAATTGCCGAGCTTGAAGTTCCATTCCTAGACGGCCCAACATCCAGTGTCAGGTTGATCGAACAAATCGCTCAGGCCTTAGATAATCTCACCGCCATTGTCGGCAAAGCTGTTCACGACCTTTCCGGGATTGGTGTTGGGCTGGCGGGGGTCGTCGATGCGGAAAATGGAACCGTTTATTGGTCCCCATCTCTAAAAGAGCGCAACATCAAATTGCGCGATAAGCTGACCCAAGAGCTGGGTGTCCCAACCTTTTTGGACAATGATGCCAACTTGGTCGCGATGGCCGAAAAGACGTTTGGCTTGGGCCGTGACCACTCTGACTTCATAGTTGTCACCATCGAAAGTGGTGTCGGTATGGGTCTTGTGATCAATGGTCAGATTTACCGTGGGACGCGCGGATGTGGCGCAGAATTTGGTCATACGAAAGTACAGCTCGAGGGCGCATTGTGTCGTTGCGGGCAGCGCGGCTGCCTTGAGGCATATGTTGCCGATTATGCGTTGGTACGCGAAGCAGCCAGCATCGGCTTTTTGGATTTGGACCAACCGATCGAGAACCGTGTCAGCCGCCTATTGACCGCTGCCAAAGACGGGGACCCAACAGCGAAGACCATTGTGGATCGTGCGGGCCATATGTTTGCCCTCGGTCTAGCGAATTTGGTGAACGTGTTTGATCCACAGTTGATTATTCTAGCAGGTGAACAGATGCAATTTGATCACCTTTACGCCAAAGACGTCATTGAAGACATGCGCAGATCCATCGTTCAAATTGACAAGTCGCCAGCAGACGTGGTGATCCATAAATGGGACAATTTGATGTGGGCGCGTGGCGCCGCTGCTTACGCATTAGATTTTGTATTTGATATGGCGGCAAAGGAAGTACGCGAAGATGTGGGTTAAAACTGCCGCAATTATTACGCTCGTCGCTGGCCCCGCTTTTGCGGCTCCAACGTTTGAGGCCCAATCCGTTCCACAACACGCATACACAGGCGGATGGGAACATTACGTCGGCGGCGGCCTTGCCGTGTTTGATTGCGACAATGATGATCGCCTTGATCTTGTTGCGGCAGGTGGCGAAAGCCCGCCCGCCCTTTGGCGTAACATCAGTGCCGATGGCGGAATGGTTCGATTTGAGACAAAACCATTGCCCGAGCTAACAGCAACCACAGGCGTCTACCCCATTGATATCAACAATGACCGCGCTCTGGATCTGGTTGTTCTGCGCGTCGGCCCAGACATGCTTTTACGCGGTGACGGTGCCTGTTCGTTCACCCCGATGGACCTTGAGGGAGTGACCTTTGAAGATAAATGGAGCACCTCATTTTCTGCCACGTGGGAAAGTTCCAACGCGCTTCCAACCTTAGCCTTCGGACACTACGTCGACCGCATGGACCCAGAAGGCCCATTTGAGGCCTGCGACACCAACCTGCTGTTACGTCCAAGCGGCGAAACCTATTCAGCTACCACATTGGCCCCAGGTTTCTGCCCCCTGTCGATGCTGTTCTCTGATTGGGACCGTGATGGGTCAGCCGACCTGCGCGTCAGCAATGACCGCCATTACTATGTGAGCGGTGGCTCTGAGCAGCTATGGGACATCACGACACCCCCTCGCCTTTATGGTGAAGACGATGGATGGCTCACCCACAAAGTTTGGGGCATGGGCATCGCCAGCCGTGACATTGACCGCAATGGGTTGGTCGATGTTTTCCTGTCCTCGATGGGCGATCAGCGCCTGCAAGAATGGACAGGCGAAACCGCCAGCTTCAAAGACGTTTCCTTCAAACGTGGGACCACAGCACATAAACCATATACTGGTGGGGACGGGCGCCCATCGACAGGTTGGCACATCAGCCTAGGTGATGTTCAGAATGATGGTATGGATGATGTATTCATCGCAAAAGGCAATGTGCAACAGATGCCCGGCATGGCAATTGAAGACCCAAATAACCTGTTGGTTCAGAACGAAGATGCGACCTTTAGCGAAGCCGGTTTAGAGGCTGGAATCGCCAGCCTTCACCGTTCGCGTGGTGCCGCATTAGCAGATTTTAACGCCGACGGACTGCTTGATTTGGCCGTGGTCAATCGTGTTGCCCCGCTTGAAGTTTACCGCAACACAACCCAAGACGCAGGCAACTGGCTTTCCATTGAACCTCGTCAACAAGGGGCCAACACCCGCGCGATTGGCGGCTGGATTGAGTTGATGGATGACTATGGTTTGCAACTACGCGAGATCACCTTGGGCGGCGGCCATGCTGGCGGACTACTTGGCCCCCAACACTTTGGTTTGGATCAAGCCGAAGGCGTATCATTCCGTATCATTTGGCCTGATGGCGCGCATAGCGAATGGGCCAAGGCAAAACCGAACCAACGTTTACAGGTGATACGTTCAGGCGATGCCTTGGATATCTTCCCTTATTGATCAAGCGGCAGACCACTCGGAACAGACGAAGGAATTCCCAATGCGCCTTTTAGGCTTTGGGGGTCAGTAAGTGCATTCAAGAACGCAATAATTTCCGCGATCTCTGTTTCGTTCAAATCAATCGATTCCAGTGCATTTGCCGCAGCAATTTTTGCAACCTCATCAGGATCACGCATGACCGCAAAATCACCCTCGCCCATCGCTACAGGCAATACAGCTGCGCTTTCTAGATAGGCATTAAGTGATGCAATCGGATCAAGGTGATGACGTACAACACCTTCTAACGTTCCATAAGCACCGCTATGCCCATAAGGGCTGGTGTGCGCGACATTGCGCAACGATGGTGTTCTAAAGGCATATGCATCCGCAGGGTCACCGGTCACACGCATGCGTCCTTCATCCCGCTGATGACGTTCAAATCCAGCAGCCTTGCCCGGTCCAATCTGCGGCATGGCGATCGCATGGAAATCATGATCCGTTTGGAACAGGCCACTATGGCAAGAGGCGCATCCCGCCTCGCCGTAAAACAGTTGTTTGCCAGCCTCGGCCATCGCCTCAAGCGGCTGGTCAAATCGCAAATGCAAATCAAACGGGCTGTTCGTTGCGCGCCATTCGAAATCGACAAAGGCCGCGATTGCGTCTGATATATCGGTAAAGTGGATCGGGTCATCAGCCCCAATAATCGGATCAAAACGCGCGCGGTATTCTGGAATGTCTTCGATGCGTTTTGCCAAAATGTCCCATGCCCCACCTGGGCCTGTCAGCACACCTTGGCGCACTGCTTTGGACACATCGTTTTCAGAAAAATGCCCTGCCATTTCAGCAGCAGACAATACAGGAAACATAGTTTGGGCAGACAGCAACGTCGCAAAGCCACTTTCCATTTCGCCGCCCAAAGGCGTGCGAATACCAGAGGTGCGGGTCTTATCAACCTCAAGACGTCCATCATGAAAGAAACTAACAAATTCAGCGGCCCCCAAGTTGAACAACGCAGGTGCATTGCGCGGAATGCGTTTCTCTGGCGGGTTCGCGGCATCAATCACACGTTCCGTGCCAAGGCCAACACCACCATCGCCAACACCAAGGGATAGCCCATCGGCAGTGTTAAACCTTGGGTGATGGCAGGTCGCACATGAAACCGATTCATTGCCTGAAAGGATTGGATCAAAAAACAACAGTTGTCCCAACGCAATTTGTGGCGGATTGATCTCAGGAAAATCGACATCAACAGATGGCAGAGGATTGGCAAGTCCAGTGCTGGTGGTTAGCGCAAGGATTGCACCAACGCATACACCTGATAATTTTGCTTGAGCCAAATTCATCTAAAATTCCATTCTTACTGTATCGTTTTCCACGCAGGGAAATTGTCGTGAAATTGATCGTAACGCAATCGGTAAGAATCCACCATCGCAGCATTGGGAACAATCGTTTTGGCAACAGGTGGCTTCGTCATTACATCCTCAACGGCAGCCCCTGTCACCCCACAGATGGCCAACCTTGCCGCGCCAAGCGCTGCACCAAAGTCACCTTGTTCAGGCAACTCAATTTTTAGGTTCAATACTGTCGCCAACATTTCAACCCAATAGGATGAACGCGCACCGCCTCCAATTGCCAATATGGTATCAAGGTTAGCACCCGTAAGGCGCAACGCCTCAAGACTGTCACGCAGCGCAAAGCTCACCCCTTGGAGTACCGCTTGGGTCATCTCGGCACGGTCAGTGGCAACGTCCAATCCAACAAAACCCGCACGCACTGCGCTGTCATTATGCGGTGTTCTTTCACCTGAAAGGTAGGGATAGAATTGCACGGTCGTTGGGGAACGCAGGGTGTCGCCCAACTCTGCAGTAAGGTCGGCAGGACTTTTACCGGTAATGCGAGCAAGCCAATTGAGGCTGTCAGTCGCTGCCAAAACAACACCCATCTGATACCACTGATCCGGAACCGCATGGCAAAACGTATGCACAGCACTGTCTGCCATCGGAGAAAAACCATCACGTCCCGCCAACAAAACACCCGAAGTCCCCAATGACACAAATCCTGTGCCTTCAGACATCGCACCGACGCCACATGCAGCAACCGCGTTGTCCCCGCCGCCCGCTACAACTTGCACACCGCGTGGCAGACCGTATTCCTCGGCGATCGCTTGACGCAATTCACCAACCACTTGTGAACCCTCAGAGAGTTTTGGCATCTGTGATCGTGTTAGGCCTGTTGCCGCAAGTAAATCATTGGACCAATCACGCGCACCAACATCAAGCCAAGAAGTTCCTGCACTGTCAGACATATCCGCAGAATAGATCCCAGTAAGCCAAAAGCTAATGTAATCTTTGGGAAGCAAGACCATTGCAGTTTTAGCGAAAACTTCAGGCTCATGTTTAGCCACCCAATTTATCTTTGGCGCAGTAAAACCGGGGAAAACAATATTGCCTGTCAGGGCGCGAAACATTGGCATCGCATCAAGTGCGGCTGCCTCTAGATGGCTGCGCGTATCATTCCATAAGATGCAAGGGCGCAGCACTGTTCCAGTGTCATCTAACAACGTGGCACCATGCATATGCCCCGAAATGCCGATGCCACGCACCGCCCCAAATGCTTTGGGGTGGGTATCGCGCAGGCGCGCCATTACCGCTTTGCACGCCATGGTCCAATCGCTAGGATCTTGCTCCGACCAACCAACAGTGGGGTGTGCCACATCATAGCTTGAATCTGCCTCGCCCACCGCACGACCTGCCTCATCTACCAACAAGGCCCTTAAACCCGACGTTCCCAAATCCAATCCGATGAACATATGCTTCCCTCTCCACAATCAAATCAACTTTGACCTCCATTTAATTCAGAAATCAAAATAAAAAGAACCCGCTGCCGTGTCTGGCGTTTGACATTGATTTACGGCACTCTGCATCAAACAAAACTCAAAGGTATTTTCAATGTCACGTACAGTGTTGGTCACAGGCTCAGCAGGGTTCATCGGTTACTTCACATCTCAAGCACTCCTTGCACAAGGCTGGAACGTAATCGGGCTAGATGCTATGACAGATTACTACGACGTTGAACTGAAAAAACGTCGCCACGAAATGCTATCAGAGTCTAAAAACTTCACGGCAGTGACTGAGCGTTTGGAAACACCTGGGCTTCTCCGCGACCTCTTTGAACAGCACAAATTTGACGCTGTGATTCACCTCGCGGCCCAAGCCGGTGTGCGCTATTCTATTGATGCCCCGCGTAGCTATGTTGAATCCAACCTCGTCGGTACATTTGAACTCCTAGAAGCAGCCCGCGCTTTTCCACCAGCACACATGCTTTTGGCCTCAACCTCCAGCGTGTACGGCGCAAACACGCAAATGCCATACACCAAAACGATAAGGTCGACACGCAGATGTCGTTCTATGCAGCCACCAAAAAGGCAACCGAGGTGATGGCACATTCCTATGCCCATCTTTATCATCTACCAATTACGATGTTCCGCTTTTTCACGGTCTACGGCCCTTGGGGACGTCCCGACATGGCGCACTTCAAATTCACAAAGGCCATCATCGAAGGCGACCCTATCGAAATTTACAACCACGGCAAAATGAAGCGCGACTTCACATACATTGATGATTTGGTCCTTGGGATCGTTGCGCTGATCGATGCCGTTCCACCGATGCCAGACACAGGGGCGACACCAATCGAAAACGATAGCCTCTCGCCTGTCGCACCGCGCCGTCAACATCGGCACCGGATCACCCGTCCAGCTTCTAGATTTTGTCCAAGCGATCGAAACCGCAATCGGGATAGACGCGCAAAAAATCTTTATGGACATTCAACCCGGCGACGTTCCTGGCACATGGGCCGAAGCGGGCTTGCTCAAGCCCCTAACAGGCGAGGCACCCGTCACTCCAATCGAGACTGGGATCCAAGCCTTCGTCGACTGGTACCGCGAATACTATAAAGTATAGCGAACAAGGGCCGCTCCCTTCATCTTACCAAATAAACTCCCGCCGCAGGCGCCCCACGCCAACCACGAAAAACAGCCACAGCTATCAACACAAAAAGGCATGCTATGACATTCAATCGCTCCCTCAAAATAGCCCCGTCTATCCTCGCCGCTGACTTCGCCAATTTTGGTGCTGAATGCGAAGCGATCGAAGCCCAAGGGGCCGATTGGGTCCACGTTGATGTTATGGACGGTCATTTCGTGCCCAACATCACATTTGGTCCAGCGACCTGTGCCGCAATACGGCCCCACATCAAAGGCGTCATGGATGTCCATTTGATGATCTCGCCCGTCGACAGTTACATTGAAGCCTTTGCTGAATCAGGTGCAGACGTCATCACCGCGCACGTTGAGGCAACACCGCACATTCACCGAACTATGCAAGCCATCCGTGCAAGTGGTGCAAAGGCTGGAATCGCCCTTAATCCCGCAACACCAGCCTCTTCGATCGAATACCTTTTAGACATAGTCGATCTGGTCTGTGTGATGACAGTGAACCCCGGGTTTGGTGGTCAAAAATTCATTCATTCTCAAATTGAAAAAGTGCGTCAAATCCGTTCCATGATCGGCGATCGCCCGATCCACATTGAAATCGATGGTGGCGTTGATCCGACAACCGCACCTTTGGTTGCGAATGCAGGCGCGGATGTTCTCGTTGCTGGCTCTGCAGTGTTTCGAGGTGGCTCTGTCAGCAACCCTGCGCCATACGGCGAAAACATCCGCAATATCCGCGCGGCGGCTGTCTCGGTAGAAGTTTAAGTTTAGGGCGGGTTATCCCGCCCAAACGCTCAGTTCAGCAGATCAGAAAATGTGTTCAGCAACTTATGCTTTAGAATTTTGCCCGTAGGTGCGGCAGGCAATGCTTCAACCAAGATAAACTGTTTGGGGCGCTTGTATGCCGTCAAACGTTGCGCAACGAAGCCTTGTAACTCCTGAACCGAAATACCTTTCAGGTCGGCCACCTGCACAAAGGCAAGCACCTCCTCGTCGCCATCTTTGGGCCGCCCAATTACAGCCGCCTGAACGACCAGAGGATGATCGTTCAACGCAGCCTCCACCTCTGGCGGATAGACATTAAAACCCCCGTGAATAATCAGCTCTTTGGAACGCCCCAAGATGTGCAGCAATCCCTGTTCGTCGATCTGACCCAAATCCCCTGTGTGCATCCACCCATCAGCGTCTAACACTTTGGCTGTCTCTTCAGAGTTCCTGTAGTACCCTTTCATCACATGTGGCCCGCGCGACAACACCTCCCCCATACTGGCATTCCCGCCCTCAACCTGGTGATCAATCGCGATCTCAACACCGGGTAACGCAGGACCAGCAGACGTATCAACCGCTCCAATGTCATTGCGCGTCGCAGAGACACCAGCCGTGGTTTCCGTCATGCCATATCCGTTCTGAAGGGCAACGCCGTAAAATGCTTCAGCCTCGCGCTTCCACGTCGGATCAAGAGGGGCAGCCCCCGAAGAGACATAGCGCAACGTCTTTGATCCAAGGGCCTTCAAACCTTGTTCCTTTGTGTACTGCATCAATAACGCGTGCATCTGCGGGACGCCTGAAAACAAAGTCACTCCGGCGCGTAATGCTGCATAAACTTTGTCCACCTCAAATCGCGGGGCAAGCAACACAGGGGCACCAGCATAGACTGCCGCAACAACAACGGAGCAAAGGCCAAAAACATGCGTCGTTGGCAAAACGCCATAAACAACATCGGCATGCGTCATGTCGCGCAAATTGGCCGAAGTAAGCCCGCCAAATCGAACGTTTCCATGGGTTAGCATGACACCTTTGGGATCACCCGTTGTACCCGTCGTATACAGTAAAACAGCAACATCATCCGCCATGTCAGATGGCCCACCAATCGATGCCGCGACATGCATTGAACCATAGCTGCCTGTGACCTCCACCCCATTCAACCGCACCGCATGGTGCTGAGCATCAGCTGAAACACTGGTCGTCATGATAACAATGGATGGTTCACAATGCCCGATAACACGCGTGACTTCGGCCTCAGTCTGGCGCGCATTCACAGGAACGACACAGGTCCCTATTTTCCAAGCGGCGAATAGAACGGCAACGGCCGCCACACAATTCTCAGACAGCAGTAAAACACGATCGCCGGACTGCACACCGTTGGCTACAAGAATTTCTGTGACTTCTTCACATGCTGCGACCAACGCGTCATAGTTTAGGGTGATGCCCGTGCTGTCAGACATAGCTGGTGCATCCGCGCGTGTAGCGATTTGATGGGCCAGATAGTCATAGACGCTTTGGGTCATCCGCCATACTCGGGTTTGCGTTTTTCAAGGAAGGCCGCGATCCCCTCAGCAGCTTCATTTTCGCCAACTGCAAACGCCATAGCATCGCGTTCCAAGTCAAGCTGTGCTGCTTCTGAGTGGCCATAAGCCGTTGCGACCATCGACCGAATGCGACCTTGGGCGTCACGCGGGCCTACGGCAACCGCATCCGCCCACACATGCGCCTCAGCTATAACTTGCTCACCATCTACGACCGCGTTTACTGCACCCAACGCCAGCATACGCTCTGCCACCACAGGACGGCCAAGAACGCATATCTCCATAGCCAAAGGTCGAGGGATCATACGAGCAAGCGAGGCAGTTAACCCACCATCCGGAACCAATCCAGCTTTGACATAGGCGGCGGTGAATTTCGCACCTGCCTCCACCACAATAAAATCGCAAGCTAAGGCGATAGATGCCCCAGCCCCAGCAGCGCCACCTTTAACAGCCGCAATCACAGGGACAGGACAGGCACGAATTGCGCGGATTACATCATGCAACAGCTCTACTTTTTCGCGACGCTCTGGTTCTGGCAATCCACGTCGTTCGATCAATGCGTTCAGATCACCACCGGCGCAAAAGAACCCACCTTGAGAGGTGATTATAATCGCACGAATGCGACGATCTTTTGCCGCCTCAACCGCGTCCAAAATAGTTTGGTAAAATTCTGGAGTAAGCGCACCGCGTTTGTCAGCATTCCCGTTCCAAACGATCAGGCGATCCTTTGCGTCTTCAACGTATGCGCTCATGCCAGCTTCTCCAATTGGGCCCTAAAGGGCAAACGCACTCACCTTCTCAGGGTTGTGTGAGCGCCATGAACTTCTCCAAGTGGTAATCCGTATCTCCAAACCGATGGTCTGCCATCGTGATCCGTTTAGCAATACGTGCCAACTCGTATTCTTGGGTCATCGCGATGCCGCCATGCATCTGAATTGACTCCTCAGCTATTAGTCGCCCAGCACGTCCCATAAGATTCTTTGCCGCGTGGATATTGATGTCGCGGGTGCGCTCATCGCTTTCGAAATAACCCGCTGCCCGAATAACTGCGGAACGCGCCTGTTCCATTTCAATCAACATGTCAGACATGCGATGGGCCAATGCCTGAAAGGTCGCAATAGGGCGTCCAAATTGCTGTCTGGTCACAAGATACTCTTGGGTCAGTTCAGTCGCCGTGGTCATCGCGCCTAGGGTTTCTGCACACTGCGCCACCGTCGCAATGGCATAAGCGTCTTTCAACAAGGCAAAACCTTTGCCCTCTTCGCCGATCAAAGAACCTTCAACGCCGTCCAGTGTAACCTCTGCGGCATGGCCGCCAGCGATCAAAGCGTAATCCTGTATCGTTAATCCGGCAGCATCCTTTTCAACAAAGTAAAGTGAAATTCCGTTTTCATCTGATACTTCGCCGCTGGTACGGGCTGATACAATCAAAACATCCGAAGCCAGCGCGTTTACAACCACGGCTTTGCGTCCGTTCAGGATGCCATTCACCGAAGTTGTTCGCACATAATTCAAGTCATACCGGCTGGTTGGTTCGCCGTGGGCCAAAGCCAACTGAAGGTCCCCCCCGATAAGGTCTGCGACACGGTCCAATTCACAAGCCGCAGCCAGAACACGACCTGATAATAGCGCACTGTCCAGAAACGGGCTCACGATATTTGCGCGGCCCAACTCTTCGAAAATCAACGCGATGTCTGCGCCTGTCCCGCCGAAGCCACCTTGTTCTTCAGTGAAAAACGCCCCGATTACTCCCATCTCCGCCATCGCATGCCAGAGGTCCGATGTTACGCCAGTCTCTGAGCTCAGAGCCTCATTTCGCGTTTTCGAGTTGCAGGAGTATTTCAAAAACCGCCGAAGCGAGTCCTGAAGCATTTGGTGTTCGTCAGCCAGATCAAAATTCATAGATCAGCCCCCCATCTTTACTTTGGCGATGATCCCGCGCTGAATTTCATTTGAGCCGCCAAATATCGAGATTTTGCGATTATTGAAGTACTGTGCGGCAACGGGGCCAGCATCATGTGGATCTGGTAATGGTTCATTGCTGCCCTCCACCGCTTCAGAAACGAATGGCAAAGCGTATGGACCAACAGCACGCCTCGCTAGATCGTTAATCTCTTGACGGATAATGGTGCCTTTAACCTTCAACATCGATGCCTCAACACCCGGTGCACCACCAGCCGCAGCCTGCGAAACGATCCGCAAATTTGTGGTGCTCATTGCCATCAGATCAATTTCAACTTGCGCGACGCGTGCTGCAAAGAGTGGGTTTTGAATAAGCGGCTTGCCCCCACAAATTTCTGCTTTTGCAATGCGCTTAACTGCCGCCAATCCGGCCGTAGAGAAACCGACACCCGCGATATTGGTGCGTTCATGGGTCAATAAATACTTGGCATAGGTCCAGCCGCTGTTCTCTTCGCCGACAAGGTTCT
>JAGSGK010000252.1 GCA_023955215.1 Paracoccaceae bacterium | reverse complement strand
TGTACCGCCGCCGATATCAACGATCAGGCCCACTTCGCCGGATTGTTCCAACGCGCCACTGGCAATCGCCGCAGCCTCGGGTTCGTCCATGAACGACACCTCTTTGAACCCCGCCGCGATGTAGCAGGCGCGTAGGTCATCTTCGGCCTGCTGTTCGCGTGGGTCGCCCGCGCCGTGAAAGACAACGGGGCGTCCTGAAATGACGTTGTCAAATGTCAGGCCCGTGTCGGCTTCTGCCCGCAGCTTAACCTCGCGCAGGAATCCCGCGATGATGTCCACAAAGGTCACGCGCTTGTTCAGCACTTGGCGTTTCTCGTGCATCAAGGTGGTGCCCAGCACACGTTTGAGCGCACGCATGAAACGACCATCCAAGCCCTCAAGCAAGGCTTGGTTCGCGGGTTCCCCGATCAGCGTTTTACGGCTGTCGAAATCAAAGAGGAATGTGGTGGGCATCGTGGTTTGATCCCCTGCCAGTTTGACCAGCTTGGGTTTGCCATCCACCGCGTATCCCGCCGCCGTGTTTGAGGTGCCAAAATCAATGCCCAATGTGTGGGTTTGAGTGGTCATGTTGCAGTCCCCGAATTGATCAAACGAATGGGGTCTCTAGGGTCACCAGCGGGGGCCGTCAATCGCGAAGTGCCTCTATCCGTTTTGTGCAATTCCTAACCAAAGGTTACCGCCCGTTTTCAAACGTTAACATGCGGCGGTATTTAACGATTGATTAAGTGGGGTTGCGGCGCTGAACTGTACAGATTGCCCTGTGATCTGTGCAGTTTCGTGAAATCCCGTTGATCTGGGCGCAAAATGGTACGCTCAAACTGTACAGAACACGCCCCATTCTGCACATTGCGCCCCCGCAATCGCGGCGAACGCCCCGTTTACCGTTGCGCCTCGCCCTCACTTGGCCTCATAACCCCCTATGCTTAGTTATCAACACATATATCACGCGGGTAACCTCGCCGACGTCCACAAACATGCTCTTTTATCCAGCATGTTGAAGTACTTAACGGCCAAGGACAAACCCCTCACCTACTTTGAAACCCACGCTGGTCGTGCCGTCTATGATCTGGACGCCGATGAGGCCCTCAAAACGGGTGAAGCCGCCAAAGGCGTTGGCCTTTTGCGCGACAAATTTAAGGGCACGGCCTATGGCGATGTGTTGGCGCAAACCACTGAAACCCATGGGAAAACCGCTTATCCGGGTTCCCCGCTGATCGCCGCCACACTGTTGCGCGAGACAGACAAAATTCACCTATGCGAATTGCATCCGGGCGAACACGCAGCACTCGATTACGCCATGTCGCCCTACCCCGTCAGTTGCCACAACCGCGACGGCTTCGCCACCGCCCACAGCCTCCTCCCGCCGACCCCACGTCGCGGCATGATGTTGATCGATCCGAGCTATGAAATTAAGACCGACTACGACCTGATCCCTGGTCACATTCGACGTTATGCGCGGTCTTGGAACGTGGGTATTATTGCCCTTTGGTATCCGATTTTGATGGACGGATCACACACCACTATGTTGAGAATGCTGGAAGAGGTTCACCCAGACGCAATGCGCCATGAAGTTCGGTTTACCCCTGCAAAACAAGGGCATGGCATGATTGGGTCCGGTATGTTTATTATCAATGCACCATACGGCACAGACACCACAGCCAAACACCTGACAAAGGTTTTCGCACCACTTTAACCAAAGGAACTCAGATGACTGCCAAAGGATATTGGATCGCCCACGCAACCGTACATGACCCTGAAACCTATGACATTTATCGCCAAGCCAACGCCGCGCCTTTGGCCGAATTTGGTGGCAAATTCCTGGTTAGAGGTGGCGAGCAGAAAAATCCTGAAGGCGCATGGAGCCCACGCACCGTGGTCATCGAATTCCCAAGCTACGCAGATGCGTTGGCCTGTTACGAAAGCGAAGAATATCAAGCGGCTAAGGCCATTCGCGCACCCATTTCTGAGGCGAATATGGTGATTGTTGAAGGCTATTTGGGCTAGGCCCATTGGCGTAGCCACCGACAAACGCTATATCGATGTTATGTTTGCAGATTTCCTTAAGCGTTTGACCGCTCCCGCCCCAACACAACTGCCTGACCACGATGCTCGTCTGGCCTTGACTGCGTTACTTGTGCGCGTCGCGCGCACTGACGGTCAATATGACGCCGAAGAAATGGCACGCATCGATGCAATCACCGCAGCGCGTTACGGGCTTGATAGCGCCCTTAGCAAGGCACTGCGCAATGACGCCGAACAGTTAGAAACCGAAGCTCCAGATACGGTGCGTTTCACCCGTGCGATCAAAGAAGCCGTTGATTATGAAGATCGCGTCGGCGTGATTGAAGCCTTGTGGCAAGTCGCCCTTGCAGATGGTGAACGCAGCCAAGAAGAAGACACCGTTTTGCGTTTGGTTGCTAATCTTTTGGGTGTCTCAGACCGCGACAGCGCTCTTGCGCGTCAACGGGTAACACCTTGATCCAAAGTGGAATTGCATCCCTTGGGATGTATGACTACCCCCATACCCGCGCAGCAAACACCTTGCTTTGGTCCCTGATCCGCGAGCAGCTTGGCTATGGCCCTACCGAGCTGACCCACAACAGCGACCCTTGGGACATTTGGCAAAGCCCTGATTTGGTTTTTTCTCAAACCTGTGGATTGCCGTTTCGTGCAGGTCTGCATGACAAGGTTCAGCTGATCGGCACCCCGGACTATGGGCTTATCGACTGCCCTGCGGGCCATTACAACAGCGTTATTGTTGTCTCTTCAGCTTCAACCATTGGGGAACTAAAATCACTCACTGGCCAAAGCATGGCCTATAACGACGGGCTATCCCAATCTGGATGGGCCGCACCACAAGCGCATTTAAGGCAGGCCAATATCCCATTTGAAACAGGGCCTTGCACAGGAAGTCATAAAGCTTCGGCACAGGCAGTGGTCAATGGCGACGCAGATTTTACGGCGATTGATGCACTGACTTGGGAGATGTTGTGCATCCATTTCCCTGCGGTAACAAACAAGCTTCGTGTGCTGGCCAGAACCGTGCCAACACCCGGCTTGCCCTACATCACATCCATGTCCCAAGACGCCGCTGTAATCGCAGATGCAGTCGATAATGCAATGAAATTTTTGCCAGCCAAAGCACGCGAAACACTGCACCTCAAAGAGCTGGTTCGACTTGCGCCAAGCGCCTATCTGGAAATGCCGTTGCCAACGGCACCCTAGCTGTTTCCGCAGCGTCACCTTTATCTTCAAAGGGTTTCATGCTCAGCGTTGCGTTTGTAAGTTGCGAATCTTAGGATTTTACCGCTTAATTAACTTCGTAAAAACAACAAGGTTGCTCCAAACCGTGACGCAAGCCGACCACCCAGTTATCCAAATCCAAAACCTTCACAAAGCCTATGGCAATCTGGAGGTCCTAAAAGGCGTTAATATCACTGCAAAACGTGGGGATGTTGTGTCGTTAATTGGATCATCTGGGTCTGGAAAATCGACCCTTTTGCGTTGTTGCAACCTTTTAGAAGACAGCCAACAGGGCGAAATCCTGTTCAAGGGCGAACCAGTCACTTGGCGTGGCACCGGCCACAACCGCCGCCCCGCGGACAACACCCAAGTCCTGCGCATTCGCACCAACCTATCTATGGTGTTCCAGCAGTTTAATCTATGGGCGCACATGAGCATCCTGCAAAACGTGATGGAAGCTCCGCTAACGGTTCTAAAACGCGACCGCGATGAAGTGGAGCACTCTGCGCGTCGTTATCTGGAAAAGGTAGGCATCGGGGACAAATGTGACGCCTACCCTGCCCAACTGTCTGGCGGCCAACAACAACGTGCTGCGATCGCCCGTGGACTGTGCATGGAACCAGAAGCATTGTTGTTTGACGAGCCCACCTCGGCCCTCGATCCAGAGTTGGAACAAGAGGTCATCAAAGTCATCAAGGACCTTGCCGCTGAGGGACGCACAATGATGATCGTCACCCATGATATGAAATTAGCTGCTGATGTATCGGATCACGTCGTGTTCCTTCACCAAGGGCTAATCGAAGAACAAGGCGCGCCCAAAGATCTATTTGGCGCACCAAAATCCGAACGCCTCCAAGGGTTCCTTTCGGCTACCCAACCTGCGTAATGAAATTACAAAACCACCTAACGGGAGTACTACACATGAAAAACCTTATCCTTACGACTGCTGCTCTTGCAGTAACTGCCGGCATGGCAATGGCAGACGGCCACGCCGTTGTGCGCATGGGTACAGAGGGCGCATACCCTCCATACAACTTCATCAACGATGCTGGCGAAGTTGACGGCTTTGAGCGCGAGTTGGGCGATGAGCTTTGCTTGCGCGCTGAATTGACTTGTGAGTGGGTCACAAACGAATGGGACAGCATTATCCCGAACCTCGTTTCCGGCAACTACGACACAATCATCGCTGGCATGTCCATCACTGACGAACGTGACGAAGTAATCGACTTTACGCAAAACTACACACAGCCAGACCCATCCAGCTACTTGGTTGCATCAGCAGATGCGGACATCACAGGTGGCGTCATTGCTGCACAAACTGGCACAATCCAAGCATCATTCGTTGCGGCGTCCGGCGCGACATTGGTTGAATTCGCAACACCAGAAGAAACAGTTGCGGCTGTTAAAAATGGTGAAGCAGATGCGGTTCTAGCAGACAACGCTTACCTTGC